>JAITBX010000107.1 GCA_031283405.1 Burkholderiales bacterium
CGCCCAAAGTTTGTCCGAAAAGCCCTTTTCCTTCTCGAAAAAAATTATCTACATCGGCATGACCAACGCCGTTGCCGGCCTGAAAGGCCGGTTGCTTCAATTTGACAACACGATTGCCATGAAGCATTGTCAGCACGGCGGCGCTGATCGTGTTCTGTACAAGCATCAAGACTACGCAAAACTCACCAAGAATCTCTACGTTTCGATGCGGCACTGGAAGTGCAATCCACAAGACCCCACGCCCAAAGACTTGCGCACTATGGGCAAAATTGCCGCCGCAGAATATGAACTGTTTGCGCTCTGTATTGAAAGGCTGGGCGATCTTCCTGAATTCAATCGCAAGAAAGAAAGTAAAAAATACAGCCTCACTTACGGACGCGGCTAAACTCAAAACTCCTCCCCGATGACTCACACACAAAAAATTACCGCCCGCTCTCTGCTTCTCGGCTTTCTCGATCTCCGCAGTCTTTCGCCGGATTTCGGCGAATGGACGGAGAAGGAATTTTCCGACAATCCGCCGCGTTTGCTCCGCTTGCGCCAATTGAAGGCCATGTTCCGCGCCTTCGATTTGCCGTGGAAGCCGTCGTCGTTCACAAGCGGCGCATTCATCCGGCTTGAACACCCGCGCTACGCCCCGCTCCTATCGCGGCTGAAAGCGGAATATGAGGAAATGTTCCCCGACGCCCCGAGCGAGCGGATCGAGAGCCGCGAACTCCCCATGTTCTTCGAGATACTTTTCGACTACCGCATGAGTCTGAACGAATCGCTGTCCTTCCCGGCCAATTTTCTGGAAGCAAGCGAGCTGAGCCTGTTGGCGGTGCGCAAGACGATGGCGTTGAACAAAGTCATCCGAAGCAAAGTCGTCGCCGTCGAAAAACTTCTGGCGGAACTGATTTGTCCCGAAGGAACGTCATTCTCCGTCAGACAACTGGTGCGGGATTACGATTATCCCGATGTCGATCTGATCGACATCGACATCGAGTGGGAGTAGCGCGAACGACACCAATCTTTACCCAATCTTTACATTGTCTTGACGCCGCTTAACGTTCAACTTTCTATACTGGCGTCACGTATCCCGCAACGGTCACGTTCCCTATAACGCTTACGAAAGGAGCATACCATGAAGAAAACATTACTCATTACAGCCATCGCGCTGGTGACCGCAACCGGCATGAGTCTGGACGCTATGGCTCAAAGGGGAAGCGGCAATCCCGCCAACTGCCCTGCGGCCAACTGCCCCGCCAATGGCGGCGGCGGTAAAATGGGACGCAATGCCGGCAACGGGCGTATGATGATGATGAGCGGCCTCAATCTCACCGATGCCCAGAAAACACAGATTCGTGACATCATGACCCAACAACGCGAAGAAACACACGCAAAAATCCGCGCCGTCCTGACGCCGGAACAACAAGCGATCTTCGATGCGCGCAAGCAGCAACGAGATGCGTGGTTCGATCAGCGGATGAACGGATTCTGATACCGCTACGGGCGCGTTTTTCGCGCCCTTCTTTCTTCCTCTTACCGACCCTCTCCATGAAAGGAACGCACATGAAAAAAACTCTGATGATGACGGCCATCGCGCTGCTGGCTTCCGCCGGCATGGTTCTGAACACCACAGCGCAGGAAACAGGCGGCAAATCCGCCGTCCCCGCCGCCGGCATGAAGAGCGGTTACGGCTATCGCCACAACGCCCCTCCCATGACGGATGATCTCAATCTCACCAACGTGCAGAAAGCACAGGTACAAGACATCATGACCAAACAGCGTGAAGCCACACACGCAAGAATCATCGCCACCTTGACGCCGGAACAGCAAAGAGCCTTTGACGCGCAACAGGGGCAACGTCGCGGCGGTGCCTCTCTGGCGAAAGACCTCAACCTTTCTGAAGCACAAGAAGCGCAGATGCGCGACATCATGAAAGAACAGCGCGAAGAAACGCGGGCAAAAGTCCGCGCCATCCTGACGCCGGAGCAGCAGAAAACTTTCGACGCCCGCGCGCAACAGCGGAGCGAGCGGGCGACGCAACCTCCGCGCCCGTGATTCTGTTCCATTTACGGGGGCGTTTTTTCGCGCTGCGATGAAATACGATAATCTTTTTTGATGCGTTCATTGTTCTGGAAAATCTTCTGGAGCTTCTGGCTCGCCGTCGGGTTGATCGGCGGGCTGACGTTCGTGCTTGGCCGCTGGATGGTCGAAGAACGTTGGCTGATGTCGTTTTATCCGAATCTGTCCTCTTACGCGCCGCAATGGACGACTCTTTACGAAAAAGAGGGAATCGCCGCCGCACAACAATTCTCGACACAGCAGGCGCGCGACAACGGCATCTTGACCGATGTCCTCTCGGTTGACGGCGACCAACTCACGCCCCTGATGTCGCGCCGCGACAGCCGCCCGGGGCTGGGTTCCGGAATGGGGCAAGGGTTTGGGCTAGGGTTTGGGCTAGGGTTGGGGCAAGGCATGGGGCTGGGACAAGGCCGAGGCCACGGCATGGGGCGCGACCGTCCCAATCGGGAGTATTACCGCTTCATCTACGAATACGCTTCCGAGAGCGGCGGCCAATATCTTTTCCGTTTTCGGCTGCCCGCCGACGAGGTTCACGCGCAAGCGCACTTGCTGCTCTGGCCGCTCAATCTCATTATCGCCCTGCTTGCCGTCACGCTGGCGAGCGGGCTTTTGAGTTTGTCGATCACCCGCCCGATCCACCGCCTGCGCAACGCCGTCGAAAAATTAAGGAAAACCGATTACCAAAGCGCCCAACTCAAACACATCAGCCGCCGTCACGACGAACTTGGCATGCTCGCCCGCGATTTCGATCAAATGGGCGAAAACCTGCAAACGCAGATCACCAGCCAGCGTCAGTTGTTGCGTGACGTGTCGCACGAATTGCGCTCGCCACTGGCGCGCTTGCGCATCGCGTTGGGACTTGCCGAACGCCAGAGCGAAGCGCGCCAGGATTCGCCGGAAACGTGGGAAAAACTACAACGCGAATGTGACCGCCTCGATCGTCTGATCGACGAAATTCTGACGCTGGCGCGCTTCGATTCGCACGCTGACTCACACGCAAATTCGCGCACCGAAGCAGCGCAGCCGATCGACCTCGGCGCGCTGCTCCATGAAGTCTTGGCCGAATTTCCTGATCTCCCCGTCAAGCTCGACATTCCCGCCGGGCTGTGGGTCAACGGCTGGCCGGTCTGGCTCGAAAAAGCGCTGTCCAACCTCGTGCGCAACGCAGCGCGTTTCAATCCGCCGGAGACTGCTCTCGACATTTCCCTGTCCACCGACGGGAAAATGCACGCCTTGCGTCTGCGCGATCACGGCGTCGGTTGCGACCCTGCCCTCTTGCCGCGATTGGGCGAGCCGTTCCTGCGCGCTCCCGGCCAGAGCACCGCCGGTTATGGCTTGGGGCTGGCCATTGCCAAACGCGCCGTCGAGCGTCACGGCGGCACTATCGTCTTCAGCCTGCCGCCCGACGGCGGCTTTCAGGCCGAGATCGATCTTCCGGCGGCTGCCCCGCCTCTCAATGAGCCTCAATAAACTTTTTACGCCATGAACGAATCTCCCACCCTCATTCTCGTTGACGACGATCAGGAACTGTGCAAACTGCTCGCCAACTGGTTGACTCAGGATGGCTTCACGGTACATTGTTGCCACGAAGCGCGGTCGGCGCTCGCGTCGCTGCGCGATGATCTTCCCGACGCGCTCGTTCTCGACGTGATGCTGCCCGACGGCAGCGGCCTCGATCTGCTCAAAACCCTGCGCGAATCCTACCCGTCTTTGCCGGTGCTGATGTTGTCGGCGCGCGGCGAGCCGCTCGACCGCATTCTCGGTCTCGAACTGGGCGCCGACGATTACCTCGCCAAACCTTGCGATCCGCGCGAATTGACCGCCCGCTTGCGCGCCCTGCTGCGCCGCCGCGTCACAACAACGGCTTTAGCCGACACGCCGTCCACCATCACCCTCGACGATGTAACCCTTTATACGCAACGCGGCATCGTCACGCTGCAAGGCCAGCCCGCCAACATCGTTCTGACCCTGACCGAAAGCCGCATCCTCGAAGCGCTGCTGGCTCAACCCGGCCAGCCGATCGACAAAGCCGAATTGTTCCGGGCAACGCTTGGCCGGAAACCGACCGCCTATGACCGCAGTCTCGATGTCCACATTAGCAATCTGCGCAAAAAACTCGGCAACCATCCCGACGGAGAAGCCCGCATCGTCGGCCTGCGCGGGCGCGGCTATATGTACGTCAGAGAGCCGGGATCAGAAATCAAAGAACAGAAACCCGACGCCTGAGCTTGCCGCCGCAAGACGACCTCTATCTATTTTGTTCGCCCTGAGCTTGTCGAAGGGAACTTGTCAAAGAGCGCTTTGTTGAAAAGCGAACGCTCGTCCGCGTCACCATTCGACACCTTATGTTGCTTTGACAAGACGGCTCTCTTGATCGCGCTTTTTTATTGAAACAGAATAGCGCGATTTTCAGGAATAGTGCATAACCTCCGTCATAGGAAGCCTTGCCGTTTGATTTTTTTGCTTGGCTGTTTTTGTTGAGTTCGCCGTTTGAAACCCGCCCTTTGCGGGCGACCACAGGTCGCCCCCTACATCACCCCGAAGCCGCGTCGTAATGCGATAATAGCGCCCCGCGCATCTTCAACGCGCCCGGAGTTTTCATGAAAGCGTATCTCGATGTGTTGCGCCGCGTGCGCGAAACCGGAACTCCCAAAGACGATCGCACCGGCACCGGCACGGTATCGCTGTTCGGTCGGCAGATGCGCTTCGATCTGTCCGACGGTTTTCCGCTGGTAACCACGAAAAAAGTTCACCTGAAATCGATCATCTACGAACTGCTGTGGTTTTTGCGCGGCGAACACAATGTGCGCTGGTTGCAGCAGCACGGCGTCACCATCTGGGACGAATGGGCTGATGAAAACGGCGAACTCGGCCCGGTCTATGGCGCGCAATGGCGCGACTGGCAGACCGCCGACGGCCGACACATCGACCAGATGGCGCAACTGATCGACACGCTTCGCCAGAATCCCGATTCGCGGCGCTTGATCGTCTCGGCTTGGAACGTCGGCGAAATCGACGCCATGCGTCTGCCGCCCTGCCATGCGTTTTTTCAGTTTTATGTTGCGGCGGGCAAACTCTCCTGTCAGCTTTATCAGCGCAGCGCCGATTTGTTTCTGGGCGTGCCGTTCAACATCGCGTCTTACGCGCTGCTCACCCACATGGTGGCGCAGCAAACCGATCTTGCTGCCGGCGAATTCATCTGGACCGGCGGCGATTGTCACTTGTACCGCAACCACTTCGCGCAGGCCGACGAGCAACTGGCGCGCGCGCCGTTTCCGTTGCCGACGCTCGAAATCAAGCGCCGTCCGCCGACCTTGTTCGATTACACATTTGAAGATTTCGAGATCGTCAATTACCAAAGCCACCCGCCGATCAAAGCGCCGGTGGCGGTGTAGCGCGGCTTCGATTTGTCTGTATGCTCCCCCTCTCCCGCAAAGCCAGAGAGAAGATATGAACCCAAGAAACACGAAATTGCGCCGCACTTCCCGCGCTTTTCCCCTGCCATTTTCTATTCACAAATTGATTGATTTAGATCAAACGATAACTTGCTTTTATATTAGATGATACAGTTGGTTAATTATTTATAAACAAAACATCAACGGGGGCGTCTTTACTTCCAAAATGTAGTAATATTCGTTTACGATCAAATGAATTTTAGATGAATTATTTATGGAAACTTTGGTTCGCTCTTTTCCGGACGTCTCGACAGACGTATCAGACATTCTGCTCAATGAATGTCCGGTAGCGCTTGACCAAAAAACTGGTCGCCCCGACACGAATTCCCCTGAACTCATCAAAGTTTTCAACGCTGTTGCGCGTTATTTTTCCCTGCTTTCCGATCCGACCCGGCTCAAGATTCTGCACTTTGCCTGCCGCGAACCGCGCTCGGTATCCGAGATCGTTCTGGCGACCCACGCAACCCAAACGAACGTTTCGCGCCATCTGGCGCTGCTTCATCAAGCGGGACTGATGCTGCGTCAGCGCAGCGGTAAACGTGTTCTCTACTGG
>JAITBX010000118.1 GCA_031283405.1 Burkholderiales bacterium
AAACATCCAAGTGTCGCCTATATTACTGACTTATGAGTAATTTTGGCGCTCTTGAATTTTGGTTTTCTGATTATCCAGAGATTGCAAATTGGAGACCTGAGCGAGCGAAGTTCGCGTAGTTCGCGGATGGGTAGAGCGAAGCGAAACCCATGCTGATAAACGCAAACAAAATTTATCGTTCGCGCGACGAAATGGCAAAAATAAAAAACTTGCCATTGGATGCACAGTAAGGGCATGGAAGGAATCTCCTCCTCCGCGAGGATAAAAGGAAATTTGTTGATGGGCTTTGTACGGCTTTGCCGCATTCCGCTACGCGGAACCAGCTTTTGGCTATCCTGCGGCCTTCGGCCTTGTGTTACACTCTACCCATCACTTACTATTCAGTTCTTGAGCCTATTGAGCCGGTTGTCCGCTCTTTCAATAAGCTGTTTTTGTATGGCTTCTTCCTTGGCGACGTTTTCTTCAACTTGTAATTCCCCGCGCTCTTGGCGCGGGGTCGTTTATTGGTCGCCAAGTGAGCAAGGTATGCTGCCTGATCCGCTTGAGGGGTAAACACGATTTTCCTGTCTTGAACTTTCCATAGCCCCTTTTTTGCCGAAAGCAAGTCAAAGATGCTCTCAGTCGCGGAGGCGTTTTCCTGCGCAGAGAACCGTCAGCAGGATAATCCACCAACGGGATGGCTGGTTGGTATTTGCGTGTTCGGTATTCGCGCTTTGCTCCATTCGGTTACCCCTGCCCCTTTTTTTCTTTCTCTTGCTCGCGTACTTCCGCCTGCATTTCTCGCTTCCGGCTTTCGAGCGCCGATTTTTCTTGAAAGGAAGCATCGCGGTCGTTTTTAAGCGCCAGATCAAATTGTTCGACGGCAGCGCGGGGATTGCCCAGCCACGCATAGTATTCGCCCTGATGAGCGTGTTCCTTGAACGGTTGTTTCAGTTTGGCGTAGGCTCTCGCTGCTTTTTCATGCAGCAAACCATCATCGGGGAAACGGGGGATTTGTTTTTCGAGAAAGGCGACGGCTTTTTGATTTTGATCGGCGCGAATCAACGCTTCGGGGTAGTCATAGACCAATTGTTTTTTGTTGGGGTAGCGTTCGACGGCTTTGCCGAAACGGGCGATGGCGTCGTTGAGGTCGCCCGACTCCATCATGATGTGCCCCGCCATCGCGTCGATCATCGGATGCTGCAATTTTTTGTCGAGGGCGGCAATTTCTTTTTTGGCGCGGTCATAATCTTTGGCGCGCATCAGAGCGGCGGCGAGGCCGTAGTGTACGGCATCTTCGTTGTTGAATTTGCGTTCGCGCAGCGCGTCTTCAAAAAAGGAAACGGCTTCTTTCGGCGTGCCTTGATAGCTTTGCAGCAGAGCGCGAACGAGATGGAAGTCGATGCTGTCAACGACTTGTTTGTAGGGAACGCTGTCGGCGCGCGCTTGTGCTTCGGCAATCCGTTCGGTGGTGATCGGGTGGGTGCGCAGGTAGGAGGGCATGTTGCCGTCGTTGAAACGGCTGGAGCGCAGCATTCGCTGCATGAAGGTGGCGGCGGCGCTGACATCGAAACCGGCGGCGCGCAAGCGCTGGAAGCCGATGCGATCGGCTTCGTATTCGTGCTCGCGGGTGTAGTTGATTTGTGTTTGCAAAGCCAGCGCTTGCGATGAAGCGATGGCGGCGCCCATCATCTGGCCGCTCGACGATGAGCCGGATTGTGACGCGACCAGCGCGGCGGCGAGCGCTGCCAGCGATAAGAGCAGCGCGTCTTTTTGACCGCTGGCCATGCGCGTCAGGTGGTGTTGGGTGACGTGCGAGATTTCGTGCGACAGCACACTTGCCAGTTCCGATTCGCTTTGCGTCAGCACGATCAGGCCGGTGTTGACGCCGATGTAGCCTCCGGGGAGAGCGAAGGCGTTGACGGCAGGATCGGGAACGGCGAAAAATTCAAAATCCTGCGGCGTGTCGCTGACGGCGGCGACCAGTTTGTGGCCGAGCGTTTCCAGATAATCGTTGACTTCGGGATCGTCCATGTATGCGCCGGATGCGCGCATCTCGCGGATGATCGATTCGCCGAGTTTGCGTTCCTGAATCGGCGACAGCAATTCTTGCGAGGCGTCGCCGAGATCCGGCAGGCGGTAAAAATCTTGCGCGGCAGCCGGTAAAATCGGCGTCAGCGTCAGCGCGGCGCTCAGGAAGGCGCATAGCCAAAGATGCGCACTGAGGCGTGCGCGTCGATGGGGCGGCTGAGGCGGAAAAGCATTCGGAGATGAGCGCATGGGTGCAGGGTTGGCAGAAAATTCACCGCGAACGAACAATGGTAAGATGCGCGGGGTACTGTTCGTGATAATTGTGTATTGTCCCGTGCTTTTTGCTTCGGCGCAATCGGGACGTTCGTGATTTTACGATCGTTGACGCTTCAACTTTTTTGACAGGAGATTCCGTGAATTCTTCGACGAGCGAATCAACTTTGACCCATTTCGATGCCGGCGGACAAGCGCATATGGTCGATGTAGCCGACAAGGAAGTGACGCTGCGCGTGGCGCGTGCCGGCGGTCGAATCACGATGATGCCGGCGACGCTGACGCTGATACGCGACGGCAACGCCAAAAAAGGCGATGTGCTCGGAATCGCGCGGATCGCGGCGATTCAGGCATCGAAACAGACCGCGCATCTGATTCCGCTGTGCCATCCGCTGCCGTTGACGCGGGTGGCGGTGGCGTTCGAGATCGACGAGGCGGCGAGTGCGGTGGCGATTGAGGTGACGACAGAGACGCTGGCGCGTACCGGTGTTGAGATGGACGCGCTGACGGCGGCAGCGGTGGGGCTGTTGACCATTTACGATATGTGCAAGGCGGCAGATCGCAGCATGCGTATCGGCGAAATTCGGCTGTTGGAAAAAAAGGGCGGCAAA
>JAITBX010000128.1 GCA_031283405.1 Burkholderiales bacterium
AGGTATTGCTGATGTCAAGCTCTTGAAAAGAAAAGGCGCCAACGGCGACGAAATCGTGGCCGGCGTTACCAGAAGAACAGGCGGGCTTGATGACAATAAGCCCCTTGTAGTTGACTCTCCCACGGGCAGCGGCGGTTCAACCGGAGTGCCGTTGAAAATCGAGATGCGTTATATCAACTTGAACAATTGATTTTTGAAGAGCCTGTCAAAAAGCGCGATAGGAATATCGCGCTTTTTGCTTTGCGCAAGCCCTTGGTGTAACCTGCGCTTTTTACTTCAATTAGGAAAAAGAGCCGGCCATGAAAGCGATGAGTAAAGGGTTCACCCTGATTGAGGTGATGATTGTCGTGGTGATCATCGCGATTTTGGCGGCGATTGCTGTGCCGAGCTATATCGATTATTTGCGGCGAGGGGCGATTCCGGAAGGGTTGGCCGAGCTTTCAAATCAAAAAGTGAAAATGGAGCAGTTCTTTCTGAATAACCGCACCTATGTGGGGCAGCAATGCACGACGATAAACAGTTCTGCCGCAGGGAAATTCACCTTTGCTTGCGTCGCAACGCCTTCGAGTCCGCCTGATCCGGGTTCTTTTACGCTGACGGCAACGGGGAAGTCAGGGAGCCTTGTCGATGGCTTCGTTTACACGATAACCAATAAAAATATCAAAGCCACGGTTTCGACAGGCGTTTGGGGCAAGGCTGATACCAATTGCTGGATTCTGAAAAAAGACGGCGCTTGCTGAGAGCGTGGGGGCAGCTTGCTTCGCGCCTTTTGTGCGTCGAGGAATGTTGCGGATAGTTCACAAAGCAACAAATCGACATTGTGGTAAAGACCCCAACAGTTGTTTTTGCGATTTTGCGTTCACATCGTGCTTGCTCTGTGAGCCGGTTTCTGTACAAAAAGATAAATAAAATGCCAAAATGTTGCCGGTAATGCTTGGGCGGCGTGAGCGATTGTGCGGCGAGAAGCGAAGCCCAGACGTTGTAAAGCATTTTGAGAAGCAAACTGAAAATGAAATTACCTCACAATCAGATGAAACAATCGAAACTATCGAAACCAAAACAGCGAAACGCGCGCGGCTTCATGCTCGTGGAAGTTCTCGTGTCGATTCTTCTTTTTGCGTTGGGGATTGTGGCGCTGGTCAGTTTGCAGGCGCGCTCGTTGGGAATAACGGATGATGCGCAGTACCGCGCCGAGGCCATGCATTACGCCAACGCTTACGTCGGGATGATTTGGGCGGCGGCGGGTGTGCCGAGCGGTGGAGTGGTCACCGATGAAAAGCTGATAAAACAATTTTCGGGAATCGAAGGCGAAGGCGGATTGGGCTACAAGGATTTCTCTCATCAGGTGACTGCCGACATTCCGGGAGCGCATCCGCCGGAAGTCACGATGAGCCCCACAACTTTTACATTCATCAATCGCGCTGCCAGTCCGCCGCAGCCGGTTCAAATTCCGGGCGTGATGGTAACGATCACGATCCATTGGATCGATCGGCAAGAGAACGATACGATTCACACTTATACGCAAACTTCTTCCGTGGCTTACAACTCCAAAGCCACAGCCACTCAGATTTTCATGTAAAGCGTTGCTCATGATGAGTTCGTTTTTCCGGCAAAAAGGAATAACGCTCGTCGAATTGATGGTGGCAGCGCTCATCGGCTTGTTTTCGATGTACGCCGTGTATCGCGTCTATGAAGGAACGGAGCGCATGAAGCGCAATGTGATTTCGGTCGGCGATGCGCAAGTCGCCGGACTGTATTCGCTTTTTGTTTTGGAGCATGATATCAAAAGCGCTGGCGCCGGAATGATGATTCCGTTGGACGCGAACGGTGACGCGGGAAACGGCGCGTTGCTCGCGCATTGCGCGAACGATGGAAACGTTTGGGGAACGAAAGCCGGAACGATGGGGACGCCGAAAAAGAAAACGACAGCCATTCTCAGCCTTCGCCCCATTCCCGTGTTGATCGTTCCCAACCGAACCAACTTCGACGATATTTTTATTTTCTCCGGCCATTCGAGCTTTCATGTTGATCCGCTTGCCGTGACGGCTTCGGACGGAAGCATGACGACGATAACGACGCCTTTCGGTTTGAAAGAAGAAGATGTTCTGATAGACACGATGACGCAAGCGGGCGCGCCGCCGACGGCGTTGGCAGATTGTCAGGCGTATCTCGTTTCGAAAGCGCCCAAGTCGAAAGGTTTTTATCCGGCGGACGCGATATCGGATACGGTGACGGTCCCTCTCGAAGGCAAGGCGGATGCGCCGGCGTTCCATCATCGGCTCGTTGATCTCGGCGTTCCGGTGCGCCGCCATTTTTACGTTGACGACAAAAACACTTTGCAAATGGAAGAGTGGCGGTTGAACTCAACAACGTCAAATCCGGATGGCGGCGGCGGCGTGTGGGTTCTCGCTCGCACCGATCCTCTCGTTGAAGGCGTTGTCAGTTTGCGGGCGATGTACGGCATCGGCGCGGTGACGGCTCACAAGGGTGTGAGCGGCAACAATGTAATCGGGCCGGCCAATCAATGGGTGCTTGCCGAGGCGCCGTGGAATGCGGAAGCGATTCTGAACGCGCCGCTCGATACGATTCGGCAAATCAAGGCAGTGTGGTTGTCCGTCATCATCAAAGCGGACGAGCCGGAGTTTGACCGCGATGTTGCGGCGGCGCTGCCGACAACATTCAAACAATTTTCGGCGTGCCCGCAGGGAACGGCGTGCCCTTCGAGCGTCGAAGCATCGCTTTCGGCGGGGTCACGTTATCGCATGGTCGAGACAGTGGTTCCGCTGGTCAACACCATACAGAATTAGGAATGATTTTGAACTCGATATCGAAGCGCCAGCAAGGCGTCGTGTTGCTGATAACGCTGGTCGTTCTGATAGCGATCATGATTGCGTCGGCGGGCATCATGCGATCAGTGGACACTTCCGTCGCGGCAGTGGGCAACATGGCGTTCAAACAAGCCGCCGACGAAGCGGCGGGCGCAGGAATACAGCACACCTTGCAGAACATCATGCCGGATTGGACGAACCATCTGCTGGCCGATCCTGAATTTCTCGATCACGACGGCAGCGCAAGTTTTGGCGGCGGCGTGGGCTATTATGCGTCGATTCAACCCGATGAAAACGCCGAAGGGATCCCCGCTTTGTTGCAAGCATTGCCGCCAAAGAGCGATGCGGGCCTTATCCTGAGCGAACCGGATGGCGCGGGGAATGTGGCCCGAATCATGATCGAAAGAATGTGCAACGCCGCCGGCGCGGCCAACGGGATGATGTGTCAAGGAGGAAAGGCAGCGCCGCATTGCAAACCCGATGAAGTGATTTGCCCCAAGCCGCCGAGCGGCAGCTACGGATTCATGACCTATTACCGCATCAGTGTGCGCGTCGATGGGCCGAACAACACCGTTTCCTTTGCGCAGAGTTTTGTGCTGCTTTGATGCGATGGCAAGGTTGTTGCCTTTGCCTCGGCGTCACGCTATCATGAATGCAAATATTATTGTGATAGAGAGCAGCGACCCATGCGACCATCAGCGCGTTCTACGGAATCCTGATACAGATGTTCTGGAGCGATCACGCTCCGCCGCACTTTCATGCGCTCTATGCTGAGTGCGAAGCGCTGATTGACATCAGAACCTTGGGTGTTCTGGAAGGCGAGATGCCTCGGCGCGCTCTTGCCTTGATTCTCGAATGGGCGCAGGAACATCGTGCCGAACTTATGGAGGATTGGGAACTATGCGCACGCAATCAGCAGCCCAACAAGATTTGCCCCTTGCAGTAACTCCGCCGATTCAGCCGCGCATGCCGTGGCGTGTGGCATCTGTGCAAGCGTTGTCGGGATTTCGTCTGCACGTTAAATTTATAGATGGCACCGAGGGAATAGTGAATATTGCGTCGCTTATTCAATCGCCGGGCGCCGGAGTTTTCTCTGCTCTTGCCGACCCGGCGCTTTTTGCTCAGGCGCGTGTCGAGTATGGCGCAGTAACTTGGCCTGACGACATTGATCTGGCGCCGGACGCGATGTACGCCGAGATCAAGAAGACCGGAGTGTGGGTGCCGTAGGGGCGGCATTCTGCCGCCCGCAAAAACGGGCGAGCGAGGACGCTCGCCCTTATGCCATCATTCGCAACCTGTTCGCTTTTTGCGGGACGCCGAGATGCGTCCCCTTCGTCATTCTGCGCGAGGGGTTGGGGAGAGGGGGCACCTCATTCGCAGCGGCAATCATTACGCACGCCGCCGCCCTGCGCTTCGGCGCGTATAATGGCAAAGTGTTTTTATAGCGTGTTCAAGTCGGCACATTCTTTCCCCTCTTCCAGCCCCCTTTTGAAAGGGGGTGGCGCGAAGCGCCGAGGGTTTGCCGGTAAAGAAGAGTTGTGCTTACGCGATTCAAAATCGCGCTAGTTGATTTTTTCGTATGTACCAAAATTGGAGGCAACGATGAATGCAGGAAAGGAATGGAGTGAAACGATGAGAACCGAATGGGACAGTTTGTTGCCGACGGGCGATATGTCGCGGCGCGGTTTTGTCGTCAGTTCGCTGGCGGCGGGTTTTGCGTTGGCGGTGCAGCCGGTGATGGCGCAGACGGCGATAACGACCGGTGCGGAAGGTTTGGAAGCGTCGGAGGTCAAGATTCCGGTAAAGGACGGCGAGATGCCGGCGTATCGGGCGCGGCCTTTGAAAGGAAAAAATTGGCCGACGGTTTTGGTGGTGCAGGAAATTTTCGGCGTGCATGATTACATCAAGGATATTTGCCGTCGCTTGGCGCATCAAGGTTATCTGGCGATTGCGCCGGAGTTGTACGCGCGCTATGGCGACCCGCGCAAGTACGAAGATGTGCAGCAGTTGTTGCGCGAATTGGTGTCAAAAGTTTCCGAAGATCAAGTGCTCGCCGATCTCGATGCTTGCGCGGCGTGGGCGCATGAGCAAGGCGGCGATCCTGCGCGCTTGGGAATCACCGGCTTTTGCTGGGGCGGGCGCATCGCTTGGCTCTTCTGCGCGCATCATCCGAAAGTGAAAGCGGGCGTGGCGTGGTATGGCCGTTTGGAAGGCGAAAAAACGCCGCTGACGCCGCGCAATCCGCTCGATATCGTCGGCGAATTGAAAGCGCCGGTATTGGGATTGTACGGCGGCGCTGATGCGGGCATTTCGCAGGAGAGCGTCGAGAAAATGCGCAAGGCGTTATCGCAGGGCAGCGCGGCGGCTAAAGCGTCCGAGATCAAAGTCTATGATGGCGCGCCGCATGCGTTTCACGCCGACTATCGTCCCAGCTTCCGGCGCGAGGCGGCGGAAGACGGCTGGAAACGTTTGCTGGAGTGGTTCAAGCAGAAGGGCGTTTGACGTTTCATGCAGGTTCTGGGTATCGAAACTTCGTGCGATGAAACGGGGATTGCGCTCTACGACACTGAGCGCGGTTTGCGTGCGCATGCGCTGCATTCGCAGATCGCGTTGCACGCGGCGTATGGAGGCGTGGTTCCGGAGCTGGCGTCGCGTGACCATGTGCGGCGCATCGTGCCGCTGATCGAAGCGGTGATGCGCGAAGCGCAAACAACGTTGCAGACGATCGACGGTGTGGCTTACACGCAAGGCCCCGGGCTCGCGGGCGCGTTGCTGGTCGGCGCCGGTGTGGCGAGCGCGTTGGCGCTGGCGCTCGGCAAGCCGGTGATCGGCGTGCATCATCTGGAAGGGCATTTATTGTCGCCGCTGCTTTCTGCGGAGAAGCCGTCGTTTCCGTTTGTGGCGCTGTTGGTGTCGGGCGGGCACAGTCAATTGTTTTTTGTTCGCGGCGTCGGCCAGTATGAATTGCTCGGCGATACCTTCGACGACGCTGCCGGCGAAGCCTTCGATAAAGCGGCGCAGTTGCTCGGTTTGCCGTACCCCGGAGGACCGGCATTGGCGCAGTTGGCGCGGCAAGGAAAAAGCGGCGCAGCACATTTGCCGCGCCCGTTGATCGACGCGCCGCATCTTCATTTCAGTTTTTCGGGATTGAAAACAGCGGTGCTGACGCTGGTGCGGAAGCTGCAAAGCGAAGGATGCTTCAATGAGCAAGCGCGCGCCGATGTAGCGCTGGAATTTGAAACGGCGGTGGTCGATGTTCTCGCGGCTAAAGCGTTTGCCGCATTGCGGCAAACGCAAAACCAGCAACTGGTTGTTGCGGGTGGGGTCGGCGCAAATCAATCGCTGCGGTCGCGTTTGGTCAAAGAAGCCGCTGCGCTTGGCGTTCGCGTCTATTTTCCGGAGATGGAATTTTGCACCGATAACGGCGCGATGATCGCGTTGGTTGGCGCGTTGAAAATGGGACAGGGTGCGCGCGATTATGGTTTTCAAGTTCGACCGCGCTGGCCGTTGACCGAATTGGCGGCGGCGTAGACG
>JAITBX010000194.1 GCA_031283405.1 Burkholderiales bacterium
CAACATCAACTCGGCGCGAGTCAGCGCCGCTTCCGCGCGCTCAATGAATTCCGACCAACGCGCTTCCAATGTCGTTGCTAAAGTTGTTGCCGATGTTGTCGCTGAAGTTGTCAATTTCGCATTCATGTTTTTCAACTACGGTAATCAGCGTTGATGGAAACGTAATCATACGACAGATCGCAAGTCCACACTGTCGCCGAAGCGCCGTCTTTCTTCATTCCCAAATCGATCCGCACCGTGATTTCGGGCTGGTTCATCACCCGCTGCCCCGCTTCTTCCGTATAGCTCGACGCGCGACCGCCATCGACGATCACTGCCACATCGTCAAGCCACAAGCGAACACGCGACACGTCAAGCTCCGACGGCGCGGCGTTGCCGATCGCACAAACGATGCGTCCCAAGTTAGGATCGGACGCAAAAAACGCCGTCTTTACCAACGGCGAATGCGCCACTTCAAACGCCACCTGACGACACTCTTCGACGTTGCGCCCGCCTTCGACTTGAATTGTAATGAACTTGGTCGCGCCCTCGCCGTCGCGCGCGATGGCTTGCGCCAAACGTACGGCCACACCGAGCAACGCTTCTTTGAATATCGGCAAGCGCGGATCGCTGCTTGTTGTCAACGGCGAAACTTTTGCTTGCCCCGTCGCCATGCCGATCAAAGTGTCGTTGGTCGAAGTGTCGCCATCGACGGTGACTGCGTTGAACGAACCGTCAGCCACTTCGCGCAGCAACGGCTGCCATAACGATGCCGCTATCGGCATGTCGGTGGCGATGAATCCCAGCATCGTCGCCATATTCGGATGAATCATCCCCGCGCCTTTGGCGATGCCGGTGATGCTGATCGGCACGCCGTCGATGCGCACTTGCGCCGATGCAGCTTTGTGAACGGTGTCGGTGGTCATGATCGCTTGCGCCGCCGTCAACCACGCTGCCGCGTCGCCGCCTTCGTTGCAACGATGAAACGCTTCCGGCAAGCCCGCCAACAATTTGTCGATCGGCAACGGTTCCATAATCACGCCGGTCGAGCACACCATCACTTCTTCCGGCGCACATTTCAACAGCGCCGCTACTTCGCGGCAAGTGCGGCGCGCATGTTCCAATCCCGACGCACCGGTGCCGGCGTTGGCGTTGCCGGCGTTGATGACTACTGCACGCAACGATTTGCCGCACTGCTGTTGCCACGCCAGATGCTCACGATCGACCAGCACCGGCGCGGCGCAAAAACGGTTCTGCGTGAAAACAGCGGCGGCCTTCGTTTCCGGCGCGCATTCGATCATCAGCACATCGTTGCGCTGCCAGTTCTTGATTTGCGCCGCCACGGCGCCCAGACGAATCCCGGGAACGGGAAACACATCGTCAACTGTTGAAGGGGGATAACAAACCGGCATGATGCTTTCCCTATCGTTATTTTGAAGCGGTGATTTTGAAAACGAACTCCAATCGCGCCAACGGCTCGCGTCAACCGCTTACGCCAACTTGCCGTGGCAATGCTTGTATTTTTTTCCGGAGCCGCAAGGACAAGGATCGTTGCGTCCCACTTTTTCGCCGACGCGCACAAACGGAATGGCCGGCGCTTCGGGCGCTTCCTCCAACGCTTCGTCGTAACCGGCGTGCTGATAACGCACGTTCGACACATTCGGCGTTTGCTCTTCGACGGCTTCGACATCCTCCGGCGTGCGCACCTGCACCGTCAACATCACCCGCACCACATCGTGCTTGATCCGGTCGAGCATGGAGGAAAACAGTTCAAACGCTTCGCGCTTGTATTCCTGTTTCGGATTTTTCTGCGCATAGCCGCGCAAGCCGATCCCCTGCCGCAGATGGTCGAGCGACGCCAGATGTTCGCGCCAGTGTTGATCGATCATCGACAACACGAGGCTGCTCTCGAACTGCCGCATCGTCGGCGCGCCCACGGTTTCGGTGTGCGATGTCCATTGTTGCACCGCCAACTCGGCCAGATGTTCGCGCAGCTCGTCTTCACCGTGATCGGATTTTTCCTTGAGCCAATCAGCGACATCGACTTTCATCTGATATTCGGAAACCAGCGCCGCCTCCAGCCCCGGTACATCCCAGTGTTCCTCCACCGACTCCAGCGGAATGTAGCGCTGCATCAGCGTGCCGACTTCATCGCGAACCATGCTGTTGATGGTGTCGGAAATATCCTCGGACTCCAACAACTCGTTGCGTTGCTGATAAATCACGCGACGCTGATCGTTGGCCACGTCGTCGAATTCGAGCAACTGTTTGCGAATGTCGAAGTTGCGCGTTTCAACGCGATGCTGCGCCTTCTCGATCGAGCGATTGATGATCGGATGTTCGATCGGCTCACCCGGTGGCATCTTCATCCGCTGCATGATGTTACCCAAACGCTCGCCGCCGAAAATTCGCAGTAACGGGTCTTCGAGCGACAGATAAAAGCGCGACGAACCCGGGTCGCCCTGCCGACCGGAACGGCCGCGCAACTGATTGTCGATCCGGCGCGATTCGTGACGTTCGGTGCCGATGATGTGCAGCCCGCCGAGCGACACCACTTTTTCGTGACGCGCTTGCCAATCAGCGCGCAAGTCTTCAATCGCTTTTTCTTTCTGTGTTTCGGTCAGCGCTTCGTCTTCGTGGATTTTCAGAATCTGCGGCTCAAACGCGCCGCCCAGCACAATGTCGGTGCCGCGCCCTGCCATGTTGGTGGCGATGGTGACCGCTTTTTCACGACCGGCCTGCGCCACGATCTCGGCTTCACGCGCGTGGTGCTTGGCGTTCAACACCTGATGCGGCAGTTTCGCTTTATCGAGATGCTTCGACAACAATTCCGAATTTTCGATCGACGTGGTGCCGACCAGCACCGGCTGACCGCGCGAATGGCAATCTTCGATGTCGGCGATCACGGCGTCCACTTTTTCCTGAAACGTGCGAAACACCAGATCGTTCATATCCTTGCGAATCATCGGCATGTGCGTCGGAATCACCACCGTTTCCAGATTGTAGATTTGCTGGAACTCGAACGCTTCGGTGTCGGCAGTGCCGGTCATCCCCGCCAGCTTTTCGTACATCCGAAAATAATTCTGGAACGTGATCGACGCCAGCGTTTGATTTTCGCGCTGAATCGGCACACCCTCTTTTGCCTCGACCGCCTGATGCAGCCCTTCCGACCAGCGCCGTCCCGGCATCAAGCGACCAGTGAATTCATCGACGATGATCACTTCGCCGTTCTGAACGACGTAATGTTGATCGAGGAGAAACAGCGCATGAGCGCGCAGCGCCGCATAGAGATGGTGCATCAGCGAAATGTTACCGCTGTCGTACAAGCTGCTGCCTTCGGGAATCAATCCCGCTTCGGCAAGCAACGCTTCAGCGTGTTCGTGCCCTTCTTCCGACAACAACACCTGCCGGCCTTTTTCATCGACCCAATAATCGCCGGAGCCTTTTTCTTCCTGCTGACGTGTCATCTTGGGCGCAATGGCGTCGAGCCGGTAATACATATCGACATTGTCGTCGGCCTGCCCCGAGATAATCAGCGGCGTGCGCGCTTCATCGATCAGAATCGAGTCCACTTCGTCAACCACCGCAAATTTCAACCGGCGCTGAACGCGGCTCTTTGCGCTCATCTCCATGTTGTCGCGCAGATAGTCGAAGCCGTATTCGTTGTTGGTGCCGTAAGTGATATCGGCAGCGTACGCTTCCTGTTTCTGCTCGTGCGGCATCTGCGACAAATTGATGCCGACCGTCATGCCGAGAAATTTGTAGATGCGTCCCATCCAGTCGGCGTCGCGTTGCGCCAGATAATCGTTGACGGTCACCACATGCACGCCTTCGCCGGCCAGCGCATTGAGATAAACCGGCAACGTCGCCACCAGCGTTTTTCCTTCGCCGGTGCGCATCTCGGCGATCTTGCCGTAATGCAGCGCCATGCCGCCGATCAACTGCACATCGAAGTGTCGCATGTTGAGCACCCGCTTGGCCGCTTCGCGCACCACCGCAAACGCTTCCGGCAACAGGGCTTCCAGACTTTCGCCGTTCGCCACCCGTTCCTTGAAGACAGCGGTTTTGTCGCGTAATTCGTCGTCGGACAATGCCGCCGTCGCCGGTTCCAGCGCGTTGATTTTTCGCACCACCCCTTGGTATTGCTTCAACAACCGCTCATTGCGGCTGCCGAAAATTCGGGTAAGAAAATTGCCGATCATGTTGGAAAATAAATTTTTCTGCTGCCTGAAAAAATAAAGGGGTGAGATTGCTCACCCCTCATCCATTTTTTTATTCTACTCAACTGCTTATGAAATCGGAGACTCGCCCATCGTCTTCAAAAAGCGCGTCGGATTCTGCGCCACACCATTCAAACGAACTTCAAAGTGCAGATGCGGCCCTGTTGACCGTCCCGTCGAACCGACGGTGGCGATCGCTTGCCCACGCACAACCAGATCGCCCACATTCACCAGCAGTTCTGAATTGTGTCCATAGCGTGTGACCAGACCGTTGCCGTGGTCGATCTCGATAAGTTTACCATACTGCGGGTGCGTTTCCGCACGAATGACCTTGCCCGCCGCCGCGGCCACGACCGGCGTTCCCGGCAGCGCCGAAAAATCGATCCCTTCGTGAAAGGCTCTCATTCCGGTGAACGGATCGACGCGATAACCGAAATCCGACGACCGCCAAGTGGCCTCTACCGGCTGCAACGACGGCAAGAAGCGGCGATTGGCCGAATCTTCGACCAGCATTCCTTCCATCACATTCAAGCGATCGCTTTCCAGCGAGATTTTCTGAGTCAAACTGTCGATCAACGTTCCCAACTCAGCCGCGCTGAACGGCCGCGCCGGCAATGGCGATTCGGCGCCGCCCTGACCAACGCCGGCTATCGACGCATCCTTGGGCGTCAACCCGGCGGTTTTTGCCAGCCGCGCACTCAGCGCATCGAGTCGCTCCGTCTGCGCCTGCAACTCGCCCAGCCGTACCGCCATCGCACTCAAATGCCCCTGCAACGTTTCCTGAGCGCGCAACGCCTCGGCGCGCTGGTCGGCCAAAACGATTTTCTGCAGCCACGGATGCTCCGTCGCCGCCGCCCATTTCAACACGACATAGTTGAGAGCCACCGAACACACGATGAACAACGCCACCGCCGCCGCCGCCGCCAGAACTGCGTGTCTCCAGTTCAGAGCGATCGTGCGCACCGGCTTTGCCGCATCAGAACTTACTACTAAAATGTTCAATGGAGTATCCTTCTTTCTTTACCACTTCTCTGAGCCGGAACGCACTGCTTATGTCCCCTGCCAGTTCTTTCAATCCGTTGGCTCGCGTCATCGAAACCGAGCCACAACTTGCCGCTTGGTTGCGCCGCTACCAAATGGAAGCTGCGCTGACCCGCGCCGTCCGCGCCCGCCTGCCGCGCTTGATCGCCAATCAAGTTCGCGTCACCGATTTGAAGGGGCGAGAACTTGAACTGACCGTCCCTTCCGGCGCGCTGGCAACGGCAATTCGCCAGCGGGTTCCCGAACTGCTGGCCGCGCTGGTGTCGCTATCTCACGACTTTAATGGAATTCGGGTTCGTGTGCAACCTCTGGCCGCTATAAAATCACCTTCGTCGCAGCCCC
>JAITBX010000195.1 GCA_031283405.1 Burkholderiales bacterium
GATCGCTCCCGACTTGCGGGACAAGGCGGAATCCATGGGCTACACGGTGGTAGACGCTCCTTCCGTTCTGGCGACGCATCTGTCGGAGGTCATAAAGAAAAACGGGGCCGAATTGCTGACGCGGCAGGAAACCGGCGGCGTGTTGCCGGAAGGCGAGCTTGACAACCTGGAAAGCGAAATCACCGCGCGCAACGCCGCCATCGACCGCAACCACCGCGAAAAAGAAAATCTTTACGCCAAATACGAACGCGACAAACAACGTTGGCGCGAATTGAAAGCTGCCGAGAGAGAAGCCGAAAGAGCGCGGGCGGAAGCAGAAAAAATGGCGGGGAAGAAGTAGCGTCGTCGGTTTTTCCAAACCGTTTGGGCGAACCCTGAGCAAAGTCGAAGGGACGAAGTCCTTGATGATTTGCCGTTCACCCTTCGACAGGCTCAGGGCGAACGGATGAAATCAGAGCATCCTCAGGTCGGATACGGCGAAAACTGATCTGCAACCGCCCACCACTTTTCGCCTTCCTTGGCGAAGAAAAACATATCTCTCCCGCCCAAGGTGATGGTGTTGCCGCCCATGTTGACCGACATTTCAAAGTTGTACGCAACGACTGCCGAGTTGCCGTAAACATGAATAACGGGATTGAGTTCTTCCCAACGATAAATTTTTGCCGCGTCGCAAAAACGCTTCCATCCGGCGACGCACGCAACACCGCCATCCAGACGGTTGCGATCGGAGGGCGTGATGGCGATCATGTCGCGGTGAAAAAATTGAGAGAGATCATTCGGGTTTCCCTTGGTCCACGCATCGTTCATCGCGCGGACGGTTGCCCAGATTTCCTGTTTGATCGGATCGGCGAAAGAAGGCATCGAAATTCTCCTTGGGTCTGACGGGGTGACGGTCATCTTATGATGGCTGGCCGGAGAAGACAACACGATGGTGCCCCACGCTCTGATGTCTGATGCCGTACAATGCCCGTTTCAACAAGCAGCCACAGCGAGCGGCCATGCATCTTCACATTCTCGGTATCTGCGGCACTTTCATGGGCGGCATTGCGGCGTTGGCGCGCGAGCAAGGGCACATCGTCACCGGCTGCGACGCGCAAACCTATCCGCCGATGTCAACGCAACTCGAAACGCTGGGCATCGGTCTGACGTCGGGCTACGACGCCGAACAACTCGATATTGTTGCCCGCGACGCCGATATTTTCGTGATCGGCAATGCGCTGTCGCGCGGCAATTCGCTCGTCGAAGCGATTCTCGAACGCAATCTGCCTTACACCTCCGGCCCGCAATGGCTGGCCGAGCAGGTGTTACGCGCGCCGACGCCGCAGGGCGCGCGTCATGTGCTGGCCGTGGCCGGCACGCACGGCAAGACCACCACGGCGTCGATGCTGGCGTGGGTTCTCGATTGCGCCGGTCTTCGTCCCGGCTTTCTGATCGGCGGCGTGCCCGCCGGTTTTCAGGTGTCGGCGCGGTTGACCGACAGCCCCTTTTTCGTGATCGAGGCCGACGAGTACGACACGGCGTTTTTCGACAAGCGTTCAAAATTTGTCCACTACCGGCCACGCACGGCGATTCTCAACAATCTCGAATTCGACCACGCCGATATTTTTGCCGACCTCGCCGCCATCGAAACGCAGTTTCATCATCTGGTTCGCACCGTGCCGTCGGGCGGGCGCCTGATCGTCAACAGCGAGAGCGAAGCGCTGCAACGGGTTTTGGCGCGCGGCGCGTGGAGCGAGATTGAATACTTCGGCGACAGCTTTTTCGACGACGGCGCGGTGTCGCCAGAGTGGGGGTTGCAGGAAGGGGCGGCTGCCGCCGAATTTCGCATCGTCACGCCGGACGGCGCGGAGAAAAAATTGTCATTGCCGTCGCTTGGCCGGATGAATGCGATGAACGCGCTGGCCGCCATCGCGGCGGCGCGGCACGCCGGCGTCGGCATCGACGAAGTGCTCGCGGCGCTGGCGCGGTTTCCGGGCGTGGCGCGGCGGCTGGAGTTGCGCGGGCAAGCGCGCGGCGTCGCCGTTTACGACGACTTCGCGCATCACCCGACCGCCATCGCCGCGACGCTGGAAGCGCTGCGCGGACGGATTGGCAGCTCTCGCCTCATCGCCGTGCTCGAACCGCGTTCCAACACAATGAAGCTCGGCACGATGAAAGCCGCCCTGCCCGCCAGCTTGCGCGAGGCCGACGCCGTGTATTGCTATGCCGCCAACCTCAGCTGGGGCGCCGCCGCTGCGTTGGCGCCGCTGGGCGAAAAAGCGCGAACTTTTGACGCCCTTCCGGCGTTGCTCGACGCGCTCGTCGCCGACACGCGGGCGGGCGATCATGTGCTCATCATGAGCAATGGCGGATTCGGCGGGATTCATCAAAAGCTGCTGGCGGCGCTGGCAGGGTAAAACCATCGACGGGGGTGCGGGCTTCAAACCTGGCAGCCCTCGGATAACCACCCCGGCGCTTCGCGCCACCCCTCCAGGGAGGGGAATAGAATCAGACCGTAGGGGCGACCTGTGGTCGCCCGCTGTTGCGCTTTCAGAAAAAGCGTCCCTGAAAAACAAGCCCGAAAGAAGCGATTTGAAAGGAATCGGTTAAAATCCTGAATCCGTAACGGTTTCCCACAAGAGCGTTTCTTCGGCATTCGGGAAGCGTGATGGCGATCTCAAGAGAGGCGATGGCGTACTTTTATCATGGCGAGACGGCTTGATTTTTCTCCGCAGTTTTCTTTTCGTCGCTGGAGCGCTTGGGCGCCGGTGATGGCGGAGCCTGATCGTTGGCAGACATGGGCGCGCGAAGAAAAACCGCTTGTTGTACACGACGAAGTCGCGCCGGTAAAAGCGATGCCGCCTTTGCTGCGCCGCCGCGCGCAACCGTTGGGCCGCGCCGCGCTGGAAGTTTTATACGCACCGTCGCTGGATTACGCGAATCAGCCCATCATTTTTTGCAGCCGCTACGGCGAGACGGGGCGTTGTTTGAACTTTTTGCAGACGTTGGCGGAGGAGGGAAAAGTTTCGCCGCAGGAATTCAGCGTTTCGGTGCATAACGCCACTCCCGGACTTTTTCTGATTGCGAAGCAATGCCGCGCGGCGGTGACGGCGCTGGCGTCGGAAACGCAACTGGCGCTGTCCGGCATTCAGGAAGCGTTGGCGCAAATCGCCGATGGCGCGCCCTCGGTGATTCTGGTGTTTTGCGAGGAGCCGTTGACGCCGCTGTATCGTGCGTTTGTCGAAGACGACGAGCCGGTCGGTTTCGCGTTTGCGCTTGAAATCGCGGAGGGAAAAGATTATCAACTCGTTTGCGACGAAGTGCCGACGAAGGCGTCAACTGAAACACCGTTCAATCCGTCGGCGTTGTCGTTGCTGCGTTTTGCGCTCGACGAAACGCGCGCAGTTTTGCCTTTGACCGGCGCCGAGGATTGGAAATTGTTGCGCGCTGCGCCGGAGGCCGGTCATGCCTGAGCGTTCGTTGTCGATGCCCCTGCCGGCGCGCGACGAGAGCGGGCGGCGGTTTTCATTGGAGCGGTGCTGGCGCATCGCGGCGACGGGCTTTTGTTTCGCGGTGTTCGGACTCGGCGGGCTGATCGTACTGTGTCTGGTTTTTCCCTTGTTGCGCTTGTTCGTATGGCGACGCTTGCTTCGTCAGCGGTTGGCGCGCGATATCGTGAGCGCGAGCTTTTGGCTTTTCTGCAAACTGATGACCATCGTCGGCGTTATCAGTTACGAAGTGCGCGGTCTTGAAAAATTGCAACGTCGCGGCTTGCTGGTTGTCGCCAACCACCCGTCGCTGATCGACGTGGTGATGCTGATCTCGCTCTTGCGCCAGCCCGATTGTGTGGTTAAAGCGGCGGCCTGGCGCAACCCATTTATGATCGGCCCGATTTCGTTGTGCGGCTTCATTCGCAATCAGGACGGCTCGCAGTTGATCGAAGACTGCATCGTGTCGGTTTGTCGCGGCAGCAATCTGATCGTTTTTCCCGAAGGCACGCGCACGCAGATCGAAGCGTTGCTGCAACGGCAAGTCAATCCTTTGCAGCGCGGCGCGGCCAATATCGCAGTGCGCGGAAATTTACCGATGACGCCGGTCGTGATTACCGTCACCGAGCCGATGCTGACCAAGCAGCAGCCTTGGTACAAAGCGCCGCGCCGCCGCCCGCATTTTGTTTTGAACGTGCTTGACGATATGGCCGTTGCGCACTTCGCTCCCGCTGACACGACGCCGTCGCTGGCGGCGCGAGTCGTGACGGAACACCTTTCCGATTTTTTTAACCGAGAGCTGAAAAAAGATGTCTGAATTGACCGATGAAATCAAAACTCTGATTATCGAGACGCTGAATCTGGAAGATGTCGCCGTGGCCGACATCGACACCGACGCGCCGTTGTTTGTTGACGGCCTCGGCCTCGATTCGATCGACGCGCTGGAACTCGGCGTTGCCCTGCACAAGCGCTACGGCCTGGAGTTGTCGGCGGAAGCGGAAGAGACGAGAAAATATTTTGCGTCCGTTCGCACGCTTGCCGATTACGTCGGCGCTCACCGCGCGCGCTGAGACTTGGGGAGACGCGATGCCTTCCACCATGACCAAAGAAGAAATTTTCGTCTGGATACGCGATGCTTTGCAAGAGCATTTCGAGATTTCCCCCGAGCGCGTGACGCCGGAGGCCAACCTGTTTCAAGACCTCGATATCGACAGCATCGACGCTGTCGATCTTCTGATACGGCTGAAACAGTTGACGGGGCAGTCGATATCGCCCGATGTTTTCAAGCAGGTGCGCACTGTCAGTGATGTGGTCGATGCTGTCCATGCCCATCTGCAAAACGGCTGAGCGCGGCGGCGCGTTGAAACCGGCGCGCAAGTTTTCGTTGCCGCTGTTGGCGCTGTTGGGACTCGCGCTGCCGTTACTCTTCTGGCTGTGTTACTGGCAAGGATGGCCGCTGTGGTTGTGCGGTTTTCTGTTGCTGCCGCTGGCGTGGCGAGGAAAAGGAATCATCGGAGGATTGCTCGGCTGGCTCGGCCCGTGCGTAGCGTTGCTGGGAGTGGCGGCGTTGTTGCTGCGCTCGTCGATGTCGGTGCTTTACTATCCGGCGCTGGTCAACGCGATATTTTTGCTGGCGTTTATCGTCAGTCTCTTTCAATCGCAAACGATCGTCGAGCGATTGGCGCGCCGTCTCGATCCCGAATTGCCGCCGGAGGGTGTTCGCTACACTCGCAAAGTTACGTTCGCGTGGTGCGTGTTTTTCGTTATCAACGGCAGCATCGCCTGGTGGACGACAACGCAAGCGATGGAAGTCTGGACGATTTACAACGGGTTGATTGCTTATGTGGCGATGGGCGCGATGTTCGGCGGCGAATGGTTGATTCGTCGGCGCGTGATGCGCCGCGCGGAGAGGGCGCGCCATGAGTGAATCGATTTTGCCGCAACGGTTGTTGTCGGCGCCGCCGGAGGACATCGTTTTCTATCGCAACATGGCGCCGGTCACTTACGCGACGTTTCGCGCCGACATTGCGGCGGCGCGTCAAGCGTTGGCGCGGCTCGATGTGCCGGAGTTCGTGTTGTATGACAGCGATGCTTATTCGTTTTTCGTCTGGTTGCTTGCCTGCTGGTTAAATGGTCAAACTGCGTTGCTGGCGGCGGATGATTTGCCCGCGACGCGCGCGTTTCATTCGCTGCCGTGGGTGGGGAGTTGTGAGGGCAGCGCGCTGAATGATTGGTCGGGTTTTGCCGCCGCCGCAAAAGAATTCTCCGGCGCGGCGCCGCCATTCGGTCGCGCCGGAATGGTGTTTTTTACCTCCGGCTCCAGCGGCACGCCCAGTCGCATTTACAAAGTGCCGCAACAGTTGTACCGCGAAGCGCCCATGCTGCAACAACTGTTCGGTGATGTCTTGCCGTCCGGCACGCGCTTCGTCGGCACCGTTCCGCATCAACATATGTTCGGTTTGCCGTTTCGATTGATATGGCCGCTGTGTCTCGGTTATCCGATCGTCAGCGAGCATTTTCATCATCCGGAAGAATTGGGAAAACTGCAAGCGGGGCCGCACGTTTTACTCAGCAGTCCAGCGGTGTTGAAACGGTTGGCGCAACTGGAAACATTTTCATCGCCGGCGAATTTTCTCGTCGCCTTTTCGGCGGGCAGCCCGTTGCACGACAGCGTTGCCGCCGCGTGCGCGTCGAGATTGGGGGCGCGCATGGTCGAGATGTACGGCAGCTCCGAAACCGGCAGCGTCATGTATCGTTTTGCGCCCGGCAACGCTTGGCGCGAATTGCCGGGCGTGACGGTGGCGCTCGATGAGAATGGTTGCTTGAAACTGCGCTCGCCGTTTCTTGACGGCAATCCCGATGCGAATGACTGGTTTCAAACTCAGGATACCGCGCACCGCGAAGCCGACGGTTGGCATTTGACCGGTCGCGCCGATCGCGTTGCCAAAATCGAAGGGCGCCGCGTGGCGCTCGATGCGCTCGAAACCGCGTTGCAGGCGTTGCCCGAAGTGGCGGAGGCACGCACGATTCCGCTTTATGGAGAGCGCGATGAAATCGTTGCCGCCGTGGTGTTGAGCGATGTCGGTCGCGCACACTTGCAAGCGTTCGGCAAAACCCGTTTCGATCGTCGCTTGCGGCAAGCGCTGTCGGCGTCGCTCGAACGCATCGCTTTGCCGCGCCGCTGGTGTTATGTCTCGGCGCTGCCTTACAACACGATGGGCAAAGTTACGGCTGCTAATATCGCGCGCCTGTTTGAGCGGCAGGCTGTGCCGCCGTTCGTCGTCACCAAGCGCGCGCCGCAAGAAATGGTGTTGACGCTGGCGCTGCGCACTTGCGCACAAGCGTTCGACGGCCACTTTCCGCAAATGCCGGTTCTGCCCGGCGTTCTTCAAGTTGACTGGGCATTGCGATTGGCGCAACGGTATTTTTCCATTGAAGGGCATTTTTCCGGCCTGCGACAACTCAAATTCCAACGCCTTCTGCGCCCCGAGGACGAAGTGTCGTTGACACTGCGCTTTTTCCCCGAGAAAAAAGAAGTCTCTTTCGTTTACGCTTCGGCGCTGGGTGAACACTCGCGGGGGCGCGCTTTTTTTGAGCGTTCTCTCGGTGAGCAAGAAGCCAGGCAAGAAACAGCGGCGCCATGAAACCCGTCGCGCTCGTGCCGGTTTATAACCACGCAGCGACCGTCGGCGCGGTGGTGCGATCCCTGCATGCGTTGGCGTTGTCGGTCATTTTGATCGACGACGGCTCCGACGCCGAATGCGCGACGACGCTCGATGCGTTGGCGGCAACCTCGAAAGCAGAAGCGGAAATCGTTTTGATTCGCTTGTCGCGTAACGGCGGCAAAGGCGGCGCGGTTATCGCCGGTTTGCGCGAAGCACAGGCGCGCGGGTACAGCCACGCTTTGCAACTGGACGCCGACGGCCAGCACGACACTGAAGCGTTGCCGAGGTTTCTCGACGCGATGCGCAATGTGCCGCAAGCCGTGATTGTCGGCTATCCGCGCTACGATGAAAGCGTTCCGGCGGGGCGTTTGTTGGGACGCTATGCGACGCACGTTTGGGTTTGGATCAACACCTTGTCGCGCCGCATTCTGGATTCGATGTGCGGGTTGCGGATTTATCCGCTCGATGCCACGCTGCCGGTGCTCGATACGATGCCGCAGCAGAGCCGGATGGAGTTTGACACCGAAATTCTGGTGCGACTGGATTGGGCGGGCGTGCCGATTTGCAACCTGCCGATTTCGGTGCGCTATCCGCCGGACGGCGTCTCGCACTTTCGTCTCTGGCGCGACAACGCGCGCATCAGTTGGATGCACACGCGCTTGTTCTTCGGCATGTTGTGGCGTTCGCCAAAATTGTTGAGCCGCCATTTTTCGGAGCGGCGCTGATGATGAGCAACGTTGGCCGAAGAAACCGTATCCTCTTTTCCGTAGGCGGGAGCGGGGAAGAAGCCCCCTTTTCAAAGGGGGTGTCCCGAAGGGACGAGGGTTTGTTCAGCGTTGACAAACCCCAGCCCTCCTTCGTCGGGCTACCCATTTCAAAAGGGGTCTTGGGAAAACGCCCTTCCGGATGGGAAGGCGCGTGAATGGATAAGCGTGAAACGAAAACGCGGGCGCATTGGGCGCAGATGCAGGAAGCGGGCGGGCTGACGGGCATGCGTTTTCTGCTGTTCGTTTATCGCGTTTGCGGACGTTGGCCGTTTCGTTTTTTGTTGTTCTTTGTGTTGTTGTGGTTTTACGCGCGCCGCCGCGCTGCGCGCGAAGCGTCGCGAGATTACTTGCAGCGGCTCTGCGCTTTCAGCAGCGGAACGACGCCCGCGCCGTCGTCGCGCAATGTCTTTCGTCACTTTACGGCGTTCTCCGAAATTCTGCTCGACAAGTTGCTGGTCGTCGGCAGTGCCGCAACGACGGGCAATTTTTGCGTCGATGGCGTGGAACACATTGAAGCGTTGTACCAACAAAAGCGCGGCGCGCTTTTCGTCACCGCGCACATCGGCAACATCGAACTGTGCCGCAAGCTGGGGGAGCGTTACGCCGGTTTGCGTCTGACGATTCTTGGCCACACGAAAAACGCCGCGCGCTTCGTTCGACTGATGAAAGAGCGCGACCCCAAGTACGAATTCGATATGGTGCAAGTCGCCGACATCGGCGTGGACACTGCCATTGCGCTGGCGCAGCGCGTCTCTGCCGGCGGGATCATCGTGATCACCGGCGATCGCGTTCCGACGGACAGCATGGCGGCTACGGTGCGCGTTCCGTTTCTGGGAGAGGATGCGAGTTTTCCGATCAGTCCTTACATTCTCGCCGCGACGTTACAATGTCCGTTGTTCGCTGTTTTCGGCACGCGAAGAAACGAGAATGGAGGCGGCGCTTCCGGCAACCGTTTCGTGATCACGTTGCGGCAACTCGCCGAAACGATTTCGCTACCGCGCCGCGTGCGGAGCGGCAGAAAAAACGATAAAGAAAGCGACAGAGAAAAAACCATCGTGCCTTACGCCGCCGCGTTTGCCGAAGCGCTGGAAGCGGAGTGCTTGAAAGCGCCGTTTCAATGGTCTAATTTTTATTCGTTCTGGGCGCTGCCGGAATTTGTCGACAGCGCCCTCAAAACTGAGGAGGCGCCATGAAGCCGCTGACTGTTCGCACCGACTGGACGGTGCCTTTTCACGACATCGACCCGATGGAAGTGTGCTGGCACGGAAATTATGTTCGTTATTTCGAACTGGCGCGCACCACGCTGTTACAGAGCATCGACTACGATTATCCGCAAATGCGCGCGTCCGGTTACGCCTGGCCGGTGATCGAATTGTTCATACGCTACGCGCAACCGCTGATGTACCAGCAGCGCCTTCATCTCGACGCGCGTCTCATCGAATGGGAACATCGGCTGAAAATCGCCTATGAAATTCGTGACGCGATAACACAAAAACGGTTGACGCACGGCCACACCGTGCAAGTTGCCGTCGATATCCGCAATCACGAAATGTGTTTTGTCAGCCCCGTCATCTTGCGCGAAAAATTGAAGGCTTATCTATGAGAAAACAAATTCACCGGCTACTTTCTTTTTGTCGCATCTTCAGGACATCTGCTTCCGCAGGCGTGAGAAAGATCACAAACCCCCGCCCGCTCTTCGACAAGCTCAGGGCGGGCGACCCCTTTCAAAAGGGGTCTTTCCCAAGCGGCGGCTCTGTCAAGCCTCTGGCAAGCCCCCTTTCCAAAGGGGGTGCCCCGAAGGGGCGGAGGTTTGCAAAAGGGGGGGTACGAAGCAGCGGGGAATTTTCCTTCTCTGCATCGGGATTTGTTTTTACTATGATGGTTGCTATGACTTTTGCCGCCTCGGCACACGCCGCCGGTGATCCGGCCTTGTTGCGCGCGGTGCAATCGCAACTGGCCGACGACACGGTGGTTCGCGGCGATTTCACGCAAACCCGTCAACTGGCGGGCATCAAAAAACCGTTGACGGCAAAAGGCACGTTCGTCGTCGAAAAAACGCGCGGCGTGTTGTGGCGAACGCAAACGCCGTTTCCGCAAACGTTGCGGGTCAAGCAAGGCGAAATTTTGCAAAAGGACGGCGACCGCGTGTTGATGGTTTTGCGCGCCGATCAGGAACCGGCGGTCAACGCCATCAGCCGCGTTTTGTTTTCATTGTTTGCCGGCGATTTGGCAACGCTGGCGGATTTTTTCGATTACACCGGCAAGATCGACAAGGGCAAAGCGTGGCAACTGTCTTTCACGCCGCGCAACGATGGCTTGCGCGCGGTCATCGCGTCACTGTCGCTGGAAGGTGATAAGGTTGTTCGTCAAGTCACGCTGACCAGCGCCGCCGGCGACATCACGCGCATTACTTTTTCCAACGTCGGCACTGCCGCCGCCTTGACCGCCGATGAGCGCGCCCAATTCGAGTGAAGCGTTGACAGATCGCTATGCTCGCCGCCATCGCGCGCTGGCGTGGAGTTGGCTGGGTGTTTTGATTTTGTTGACCGCCGCGCTTCTCGCGCACATTTTGCCGTGGCGCGGTCAGATCGACACCGATTTGTTGGAGTTGCTTCCTGTTGACGAGCGCAACCCGCAAGCCGAAACCGCGCTGAAAACCTTGACGCAACACGGCGAGCGAGAACTGGTGTTGCTGCTGGCGACAAAGGATGCCGACACGGCACCGCGCGCCGCGCATCTTGTGCGCGAAAGTTTGTTATCGCGCAACGCGCCGCTGACGGCGCAAGCGCCGCAAGCGCAAATCAACGCCATGCGCGACCTTTATTTTCCCTATCGCGCCGGCCTCGTTACTGATCAGGATTTGCGCTGGATTGCCGAGAGCGAGTCATCGGGAGAAACGCAGCGCGCGCTGTCGCTCGCTTATCAACCGTTCGCGGGCGGCACGCTCAACTGGCGCGATGATCCTTTCGGTTTTTTCGGCAACTGGATGATGCAACTGGGCGCGG
>JAITBX010000234.1 GCA_031283405.1 Burkholderiales bacterium
TCGGTAGTTGAGAGGTATGTTCGAAACCAGGGCCAACCCCAAGAGGATTTGAGACAGCTAAAACTTTTCTAATGGCACTTTCTAATACCCCGCGCTCTTGGCGCGGGGTCGTTTATTTCGGCTGCCCAATCGCGGACGACTTGTTCAAGCCAGGCCGGCAACGTTTCGGCGGCTTTTGGCGCGGCAAGTTGGGCGCGCAGCGCCGAACGGGTCTTTTTGTAGAGCGCGGCGGCTTTGCGGGCGTTGGTGGGCGTAACGAACTCGCTGCCGTCCCATTCACGGAACGGGTTGTCGAGGTTTTCAGCCAGCCACTCCGGAGCGCGGGGCTTGCGGATGTCGAGGTCGATCAGCGCGCTTTTCTTCAATGGAGCGTAAAGTTTTTTGACTGTGGCGGCAATGTCGGCGGGAATGCTTTCCAGACAGAGCATGGCAAGATGGGGATGCGTGCCAGGTGACGGAAAGTCGGCGGGGGCAAAGGCGAACAAATCCTCTATCAGGAGCACGCGCAAACCGGACAGATGCGCAAGATCGGAAAGATTTGTCAGTGTTCCCGGTTTACCGAAGAGTCTCAATTCCCGCAGATCGGGGTGCCGGGCAACAATGGGCGCGAGGTCGAGTTGATCAATCTCGTTGAGATACAGGCTGAGAAGCTGCGGCAAACCGGGGTCGTCGCGATCCGGGGCGGCGAAGGCCGCATGGCGATGATCAAAGCTTCGCTCATAATAAAAGCGTGTATTGACGAGCGGCTTCATGCCGGCAAAATCCGCTGGTGTGGGCGGTACGTCACTGAGCCAATCGAGCGTAAGAATCGCAACGTTAAGGGGCGTTGACGTGCGTCACCTGATAGGCGCCATAACGACCCGTATCGTCGCTACGCAAGGCGTAGATGTCACCGGCTTCGGGAACTCTCGCTGCTGCAACAGGAGCGGCGGCTTTGACCGTCAAACCGTCTCAATGCCGGAACTTCTGAATGGTCGCCTGAATTTCGGCGATGGCTCGTTCGATTTCTTCGTCGGTCAATTCGCGGTTGTTGACGCCGGTGTGATCGGTGACGGTGACGGTGCGCTCGAGTTCGGTGCGGAATTCGTCGGGGCTGAGTGTTGCGGTTTCGGTGGCCGGCGGCGTGTCGGTATCCGTATCGGTATCCCAGCGCATGATGATGGTGGACAGGTTGTCGCCGTCAGCGCCGCCGCGTTGTTGCGCTTCGCGCATCATTCGCGGCGCGGCCTGCAGGAGCGGCGCCGTGGTCAGGATGTTGGCGATTTCCCGCGTCGGCATGACGGTCCAGAAGCCGTCAGAGCACAGCAGCAAAATATCGTTGGTGCGCAGGGTCGTGCGCCGCGACAAGTCGATCACCGGCTCTACCGCGCCGCCCAGACAACTGTAAATTCGGTTGCGTTCGGGATGGAACGGCACTTCCTCTTCGGTAATCAGGCCGCGATCGAGCAAGTACTGCACTTTCGAGTGATCTTTGGTCTGGCTGTAAACCTGCCCTTGCCGGAAGAGGTAGAAGCGCGAATCACCGGCGTGCGCCCAGTAGGCATAGCCTGCTTGAATGATGACGGCGACACAGGTGGTGCGCGGCGTTTCGACCAGCGAGAACTGGCGCGCGTAAGAACCCAACGCGGCATGGGCGCGGCGCATGGTGTCGTGAAGGAATTCGAGCGGGTTGTTCAGCACCGGCTGGGCGTCTTGCTGGAAGCGTTCGGCAAACAAACGTACGGCGATCTGCGCGGCGATTTCGCCGCCGGCGTGTCCGCCCATGCCGTCAGCCAGCACCATCAACAGGGTATCGCGCCCATAGATGTAGGCGATTCTGTCCTGATTGACTTTGCGCGAGCCTTTGCGCGAATCCTGAAAGATGGTAAACCGCATGATCTGCTTTTTTCCCCTGAGTTACCGCTTACTCACCAGACTTCTGATGTTATCGAAAAAAGAAGGTTTGGGTTGCGGTTCCTCAAAAGAGAGCAATACTTTTTGTAACGCCAGAAGACTTTGCGGGCGGCGCGACGGGTCGAGATCGAGACAGCGGTCAATCACATGCAGCAAAGTATGCGTATAGCGTCCCGCCCACAGCTTGCGGGCGGTAATCAGATGGTCTTCTTTCACGCGGGCGTCGGCGGCTTGCGGCGCAAAGCCGGCGAGGCAGGCGAACATCGACGCGCCGACGCCATAAACGTCCGTCCACGGCCCCAGTTTTGCCACGTCGCGCTGATACTGTTCCGGCGCAGCGAATCCCGGCGTGTACATCGGCGAAAAACGGCCTGTCGTGCTCGACAGCGTTTGCTGGGCGGCGCCGAAATCGAGCAACACCGGCGTGCCATTGGTGCGCAGGTAAATGTTGGCGGGCTTCAGATCAAGGTGCAGTAAGCGATGGGTGTGGACTTCGCGCAGGCCGTTCAAGAGCCGGATGAAAACGCCGCGAATGAAACGCTCCGACAGCCGATCCTGCTTGATCTGGATGTGCTGTTGCAGCGTGCGACCATTTTCGTAGCGCATCACCATGTAAACCGTTTCGTTGGCGCGGAAAAAATTCAACACCCGCACCACGTTCGGATGGTCGATCCGCGCCAGCGCCCTGCCTTCTTCAAAAAAACACTTCATGCCGTAGCGAAAGGTCGTCAGGTTTTCGACGGTGCTGGCGCGAATGATGTCGCCTTCCATCCGCACGCCGAGCGTTGCCGGCATGTATTCCTTGATGGCGACGACTTCACCGTTTTGGTCGATCGCCCGATAGACGATCGAGAATCCGCCTCGACTGATCTGCTGTTCGATGCGGTAATTCAACAACCGATATCCCGGCGAAAGCGCCTGATTCTTGGCAACGGCCATAACAAAAATGCGAAAGTGAAAAATGCGAAAGCGGACAAAAGCGTGTTCGTCAACAAACGCGCTCCGGAAAAATCAGCCGGCATCGTGGGATTTTCCTTGTGTCGCCAAATAAAGTAAAGTAATAAACCGGATAGATTCGAGAAATTTGCTAAAAATGAGTGTTTTGAGTATGACTGGCTTTGCTGTCGCCGTCGCCAACATCGGCGCCGACACGCTGAATGTCGAGCTGCGAGCGGTCAATCACCGCTACCTTGATGTCACTGTCAAGACCCCGGACGAGCTGAGAATGCTGGAGCCGGTCTTTCGCGAGCGGCTGGCGGTGCGGATGAAGCGCGGCAAAGTGGATTGCCGCGTCACGTGCGCCCGCAACCCCGAAGCCGCGCCCGGCCTGCGGGTGGACACCGCTCTGGTGGCCGCGCTGCTGGCCGCCGCCGAGGAAATTCGTGCCCAAGCGCTGACAGCAGCCCCGCTGGCGACTATCGACATCCTGCGCTGGCCGGGCGCTCTGGTGGCGCCGGATACCGCCAATGAAACGCTGACGGTGGCGGCGCTGGCGGTTTTCGATGCCGCTTGGAATGATTTCGCCGCCACCCGAGCGCGCGAAGGCAGCAAGCTGGCGGATGTGCTGCAACGATGCTGCGATGCGATGGAGGCGCAGGTAGGGCGCGTCATGCCGCGGATTCCGGCCATCCACGCCGCTTATCAGGCAAAATTGACGAACCGCCTGCAAGAAGCCGGCCTCGACCCCGATCAAGACCGCCTCAAGCAGGAATTAGCGCTGTTCGCCACCCGCATCGAGATCAGCGAGGAAGTCACGCGACTGGTTACCCATGTCGGCGAAGTCCGGCGCGTTCTCAACGCCGGAGGCGCAGTCGGCAAGCGGCTCGATTTTCTGGTGCAGGAATTGCTCCGCGAAGCCAACACGCTCGGCGCCAAATCGGTCGATGCCGAACTCTCGCAAGTGGCGCTCGAACTCAAAGTGCTGATCGAGCAAATGCGCGAACAGATTCAAAATCTCGAATAGAAAAGGAGAAAACCATGCCTAACACCGCCATTTCCCAATCCGTCGCCACCGGTTGCCTTTTCGTGCTGGCCGCTCCTTCCGGCGCCGGCAAGACGAGCTTGGTCAACGCGCTGCTGGACAGCGAGCCGGGCATTCGCTTGTCGGTGTCTTACACCACCCGCCCGCCGCGCCCGGGCGAGGAGGACGGGATTCATTACCACTTCGTCGATGATGCTCGCTTTCAGGAACTGCGCGCCGCCGGCGAATTTCTCGAAGACGCGCAGGTGTATGGGCATTGGTACGCCACTTCGGCGGCCTGGATCAAGCAGCAGGTCGATGCTGGTCAGGATGTTTTGCTGGAAATCGACTGGCAGGGCGCGGCGCAAGTGCGGGCGCTGTTTCCGGACAGCGTGCAGATTTTCGTTCTGCCGCCCTCGCTCGCCACCCTGCGGGAACGGCTGGAAAAGCGCGGCCAGGATACGCCCGAAGTCATCACCCGCCGCCTCGCCAGCGTTCAGGAAGAATTTCGTCATTATGTCGATTTCGACTATGTTATTATCAATCAAACATTTGCCCACGCCGTCGATGATCTGGCCGCCGTGGTTCGCGCCGCCCGCTTGCGGGCGCCGAGACAGCGGTGGCGGCAAGCGCGCTTGTTGCGCGAATTGATGACGGCTTCGGTGACTTGATTTTGGTGTTTCGATTTTTGGTTATTCGATTTTTTTGTTTTCCTGATTTTTTATTCAAAGGATTGTCTTTATGGCGCGCATCACCATCGAAGATTGTTTGACCCATATCCCCAACCGCTTCGAGCTGACGCTTGCCGCCGCCAATCGCGCGCGCATGCTGTCCACCGGCGCGCAGCCCTTGCTTGATCCGGCGCGCGATAAACCGACGGTCATCGCTCTGCGCGAAGTGGCCGCCGGTAAAGTCGGCGCCGAAATGCTGCACAAGCAGACGGCCAACAAAGTGTCGCTCGCCGAAGCGTTTTCGGAGAACACGTTGTTCACGCTGCCGTCTGCGCCGGCGATAACGACGCTCGACGCTTTCGAGGCGACCGATTCGACCGCGGACGAGGAAACGCCATGACCGAAGCGCTTCATCGGGGTTTATCACTGTCGCGCGCTCCAGAGAAATTCTGTTGCGCGCGAATGCCGCGCAGGTAGCTCCGCTGCCTGTCCAAGCAAGTGCCGGCCAACGACCTCCTG
>JAITBX010000065.1 GCA_031283405.1 Burkholderiales bacterium
AGCGGCGGATTCATCGACACGCCGAACCAGCGCATGGCCGTGCGCCACGTCTCGACGATTCTTTCGCCGGAAGACCTGGCACGAACGGTTGTCGATTACCGCGACAATACGCCCATTCGACTCGGCGATGTCGCGGACATTCAGATCGGTTTTCCGCCTCCCATCGGCAATGCCGTCATCGATCACGGGGACGGTCTGTTGCTGATTGTCGAAAAGCAACCGTGGGGCAACACGCTCAGCGTCACGCGCGGCGTTGAGGAAGCCATCGACGCCCTGCGACCCGCCCTGAGCGGCATGAAAGTCGATACCACGATTTTCCGTCCCGCCACGTTTATCGAACGGGCAATCAACAACCTGAAACATACGATGATTATCGGTTGCGTCCTTGTGCTCATCGTGCTCGGCATGTTCCTGTACGACTGGCGCACGGCGTTAATCAGTGCGACGGCGATTCCGCTTTCGCTCGTCGGCGCGGTGATTCTGCTCAGGCTTATGGGCGTTACGATGAACACGATGGTCTTGGCCGGGCTGGTGATCGCACTGGGCGAAGTGGTTGACGACGCGATCATTGACGTCGAAAACGTTGTGCGCCGCTTGCGCGAAAACAAATTGCTTGCCAAGCCGCGCTCCGCATTTCGCGTGATTCTTGCCGCGTCGCTTGAAGTGCGCAGTGCCGTTGTTTATGCCAGTTTGATCGTCATGTTGGTCTTCCTGCCGGTGTTTTTCCTCGAAGGTCTGGCCGGCTCGTTTTTCAAACCGCTGGCACTTGCGTATGTTCTTGCCATTTTCGTGTCGATGGTCGTTGCCATGACGCTTACGCCGGCACTGTGCATGTTGCTCCTGCCGGGACGTGTTGACCGCCACGGCGAGTCGCCTTTCGTGCGTTCGTTGAAAACGCCTTACCGCAAGATACTGCCGTCGATTACGCGCAAGCCGAAAGCGGTCATGCTCTGCCTGTGTGTTTCGCTGGCCGTTCCGTTGTTGGCGATTCCCATGATGGGCGAGAAATTTCTGCCGCAGTTCAAGGAAACCGATTTTCTGATGCACTTCGTTGAAAAGCCGGGCACTTCGCTCGAAGCCATGCAACGCATCAGTCAACGGGCGGGCGACGAGTTGCTTTCCATCGAAGGCGTCCGCAATTTCGGTACGCACACCGGTCGCGCAGAAGCCGCCGACGAGGTGGTCGGCCCGAATTTCACCGAACTCTGGATCAGCCTCGACGAGAAGGTCGATTACGACAAAAGCGTCGCACAAATTGAAGAGGCCATTGCCGGATATCCCGGCCTGACTCGTGACGTGCTGACGTATCTTTCCGAACGCATTAAGGAAGTGCTCAGCGGCGCGAGTGCCAGTATTGTCGTCCGCATTTACGGCTCCGATCTCGAAAAGCTTCGTGCGACGGCATATAACGTCGAAAAGGTCATCGCCGAAATTCCCGGCACGATGAACCTGAAAGTCGAGCAACAGGTGCTGGTTCCGCAAATCGAAGTGCAATTCCGTACTGATGTCGCCGAGCAATTCGGCTTGACACCGGGGCAAGTGCGTTCCGCCGCGACCCCGTTCCTGCGTGGCATGAAAGTTGGCGAGATTTACCACGATCAAAAAATTCTTGAAGTTGCCGTTTGGGGAACGCCGCAAACACGCGCCGATCTGACCTCGCTTCAAGAGCTGTTGATCGACACGCCGTCCGGTGCCAGTGTGCCGCTGGGGGATGTTGCCGACATTCGCATTTTGCCGACGCCAAACAGCATTGTGCGCGAAGGTGCCTCACGCCGCATCGACGTGATGTGCAACGTCGATAACACCACCGACCTGGCTTCCGTTGCGAAAGAGGTGGAAAAACGCGTTTCGGCCATGACCTTCGAGCAGGGTTACCACCCGGAATTTCTCGGCGAATACACCGCCCAACAGGAATCGCGCCGCCGCTTGATTTTGATCGGCGTGGCGGCCTTTGCCGGAATTTGTGTGTTGCTTTACACCGTGTTTCACTCGACGCGCATGATCGTTCTCATCCTGTTGAGTCTGCCGTTTGCGATGATCGGCGGCGTCCTCGGTGCGTGGCGCGGCGGCGGCGTTCTTTCGCTCGGGTCGATCATCGGCTTCATCACCGTGCTGGGCGTTTCCGTGCGCAACGGAATCATGCTCATCAGCCATTTCCGGCATTTGGAAGATATCGAAGGCGTGACCTTTGGGCCGCAATTGATCCAACGCGGCGCGGAAGAGCGAATCGCCCCTATTGTGATGACGATTTCAACGGCGATTCTCGGACTGCTGCCGATTATTTATTTCGGCAACATTCCCGGCCACGAAATCGAATACCCCATGGCCTGGGTGATCGTAGGCGGCTTGTGCAGTTCGACCATTCTGAACCTGTTGCTCATGCCGACACTGTACAGTTTGTTTGGACGGCGGACGTGACTGTGCTTGTCCAACGGTTGTTCTACCCTCGAAAAATGAGGCGTCAAAAGGTCAAACCGATGAAAATTGACGCCCATTTTTAGGCGTACAATACCCGAAAACCTGAAACAGATGTTCTGTCATCAAGTCAGCGCAGACCGATTGCGCAGAGCATTACGATATTTGACAATTTAATAGAGCAAAAGTTACTCTCGCAAGACTTGAATGATCGGCAGATGCTTTCGTCCT
>JAITBX010000087.1 GCA_031283405.1 Burkholderiales bacterium
TTGCTCAATGAGCCGGAAGGGGAATTGCTGGGATAACGCTCCTGCCGAGAGTTTCTTCAACAGCTTGAAGAATGAACGGGTACACGGTATCCGTTACAGCACTCGGGATGAAGCGAGAACGGATTTGTTTGATTACATTGAAGTGTTTTACAATCGCAAGCGCATGCATTCTACGCTCGGTTACGTCTCACCCACGAAGTTCCTGGAAGCCTGGGCTCGCGGCCAGACCGAGTTGGAAAAAGCCGCATGACTCAATCGGCTTGGAAGGTGAAAAATAGAGGGAAGGTCACTCACCGGCGGCTGCAACATCAACGTCGAGCGCGACGCGATAGGACGCATCACCCAAAAGACCGAAACCCTTGAAAGCACCACCACTGTTCAAACCTACGAATACGACATTGCCGGAAGACTGATCGAAATAAAAGCCGGCGAGGCGGGGCAGGAAACAACCGAGACATGGGGCTACGACGCTAATGGTAACCGCACCCATCACAACGGAGAACAAATAGCGACATTCGACGCGCAAGACCGAATTCTCCTCCAAAACAGCGCGAGCTACCAACACAACCTGCTGGGGCAGAGGACAAAGAAAAACCAACTCGGCCAGATCACGGCATTCGTGAGTGCTGATATTGTGATAGCTTATACATTGAATGCTATTTTTTTGGATAAAAAATGATTCGATCTTTGTTGCTTTGTTTTGTGACGCTGGCTCTATTCGCCGCTTGCACGAGCGCGCCGCGACAGGCGGGCGGCGGTGAAAAAAGCAGTGGTGAAAAAGGAGGCGGTTATTATCAGGACGATGGACCGGGCAGCACGTCGGTCAATCTTGACGCGATTCCCGATGCCGTTCCCAAAGCCGAGCCGCTGCATCGCTTCGCCAACCGCCCTTACACTGTGCTGGGGCGCACTTATGTACCGGCGGCGACGCTGGCGCCGTACAAGGCGCGCGGCACGGCGTCGTGGTACGGCAGAAAATTTCACAATCAGCAAACTTCAACGGGCGAGGTTTACGATATGTTTGCGATGAGCGCCGCGCATCCGACGCTACCGTTGCCGTCGTATGCGCGGGTCACCAATCTCGCCAACGGCAAAAGTGTTGTGGTGCGCGTCAATGATCGCGGGCCGTTTTTGCGCGGCCGTCTCATCGATCTTTCTTACGCGGCGGCGCACCGGATCGGAATCGCCGCCAACGGCACCGGCGAGGTGGAAGTCGAATCGGTGTTGCCGACGGGCTGGGGTGAACCTCCACCGGCGGCGGCTGTCACTGCTTCGCCCGCTTCTCCTTCTGTCGCGATAACGACCACCACATCGCCAACATCGCCCAGCGCCGCGCCTTCAGACGCAACGCTGCAAACTGTCGGCGGCGACGTTATCGTGCAGCTTGGCGTGTTCGCTAACGCCGCCAATGCTGAGGCGTTTCTGGCGCACATTCGGGAGAGCCTTGATGCGACGCGCTTCACGGCGCGCATTCAGCAGCGCGACGACGGCAAGTATCGCGTTTTCATCGGCCCTTATTCGCAACGCGCCGAAGCGCAGCTAGCGGCGGCGCATTTGAACGATGCGCTGGGATTGACGACTTTCGTGACCGCGCCGTGAGGAGTGTGCGCAACCTCCACGCACAGGAGCGGGTGACCGAGGGCGGTCGCCCTGACACGCTGCGCCTTGAAGGCGTTGCATGTTCCGGCGCGCCGTCGCCGAGCAACGACAAACCGGGCGGCAAGTTGAAAGGCAGACTGAAAAAGCGCGATTCGTTACCAACAAAAGCGCTTGACGCCGCAGAGAATCGTTATAATCGCCTACTGGAACGCATGGGCAAGGACAGCGGGTTTCGTGGTGAAATGCTTTTTCAAACATTGTGAATTTTTGCGACGCGCGGGCGCTGCTCTCGGCGCAGCGTTGTTGATGTTGCTTTTGTTGTCGTCACCGGCGCGAGCGCAGTTGACGATTGAAATCATCGGCGGCGGCGGCGCAGCCATGCCGATTTCGATTGTGCCGTTTGCCGGCGAAGCGGACTTTCCGCTGGGCATTTCGGGTGTGGTCGGCGGCGATTTGACGCGCTCCGGCCGCTTCCGGCAAATCGATGGCGCCGGCATCTTGCCGCGCCCAGCGACGGCAGAGGAAGTCAACATCAGCCTCTTTCGGACGCGCGGCGCCGACGCCGTTGTCGTCGGCAGCATGCGCGCCTTGCCGAGCGGCAACGTCGAAGTGCGTTTCGCGTTGGTGGATGCGGTCAAGCAGCAAACGCTCACCAACATGACGTACACCGTCACGCAGCAACAGTTTCGCGCCACCGCGCACAAAATCGCCGATGTGATTTACGAAAAACTCACCGGCGAACCCGGCGTTTTCTCGACGCGCATCGCTTACATCACGCAGCAGGGCAAGCAACATCAGTTGCAGATTGCCGATGCCGACGGCGACAATCCGCAAACCATCGTTTCCTCGAAAGACCCGCTGATTTCGCCGCGTTTTTCGCCGGACGGCAGCCGCATCGCTTATGTTTCGTTTGAAGATCGCAAGCCGGTGGTTTATGTGCAATCGTTGCTCGACGGCAAACGTGTGGTGGTCGCCAATTTTCGCGGCAGCAACAGCGCGCCGGCGTGGTCGCCTGATGGCACGCAGCTTGCTGTGACCTTATCGCGTGACGGTGGCTCGCAACTCTTTCTGGTTTCCGCGACCGGCGGTCAGCCAAAACGGCTGATGAGTTCGCCGGGCATCGACACCGAAGCGGCGTTCATGCCGGACGGACAATCGCTGTTGTTTGCGTCGGATCGCGGCGGCACGCCGCAGATTTATCGTTTCTGGATCGGCGAAGGCCGCACTGAACGGGTGACGATGGAAGGCGCTTACAATGTTTCGCCGCAGCCGTTGCCGGACGGAAAAGGCATGGTGTTTGTGCGTCGTGACAGTGGTCGCATGCAGATTGCGACGATGGATTTTCAGACGCGGCAAGTGTTGGCGCTGACGCCGGGTCCGATGGATGAAAGCCCGGCCATTGCGCCCAATGGCCGCTATGTGCTTTACGCCGGCCAAAGCGGCGGGCGTAACGTGTTGGCGGCGGTGTCGATCGACGGCACGATTCGTCAGCGCATCGGCGCGCTTGCCCAGCAAGTGCGTGAGCCGTCTTGGGGCCCGTTGCTGTAATCGTTTTATTTTTTAATCCATATTATGGAGGTTTTATGTCTCGCTTGTTGAAATTCGGTTTTCTCATTCTCGCCGCGCTCACCGTAGTGGCGTGCTCTTCGACTCCTGACAACGAAGGCGCGCCGGTTGACGAGCGCGCGGTCACGACCGGCGCCGGCAGCGGCGCCAACACCAGCGGCGCGGCCAATGGCAACATCACCGGTTCCGAAGTCGGCAACAAGGGCGGCGGCAACGAGTTGAAAGACCCGGCCAACATTCTGTCGCGGCGCAACGTGTTCTTTGCGTTCGACAGCTACGTCGTCGAAGATCAATATCGCCCGCTTGTCGAAGCGCATGCCCGTTATCTGGTCGGCCATCCCGGCGCCAGAATGACATTGCAAGGCCACACCGATGAACGTGGTACGCACGAGTACAACATCGCGCTCGGCCAGCGTCGCGCCGATGCCGTCAAGAAAATGATGGTGTTGCTGGGCGCGAACGAAGCGCAGATCGAAACCGTCAGCTTCGGCAAGGAAAATCCGCGCAACCCCGGCCACGATGAAACCGCTTGGGCAGAAAATCGCCGCAGCGACATCATTTACGCCGGGGAATAAAAGTTTTCACTGACGAAGCAAGTTGCTCATGAGTCATTTCTTTTCTTTCCGCGCCCCTCGCGTTTCTCGCGCGTCTCTCGTCGCGTCGCCGCTGTTTTTTGCGGCGCTGTTCGCGCCGTTGCTTGCCTTGTGGTCGTCCGGCGCGCAAGCGTTGTTCGACGACGACGAAGCGCGCAAGCGCATCGAGCAAACCAACGCGCGCTTGACGCAGATCGAAACGCAACTGAACGAGCGGCTGACGGCGCTGGAACAACAGAAGAGTTCGCAAGCGCTTCTGGAATTGTCCACGCAACTCGATGCCGTTCGCGGCGAAGTGGCGCAACTGCGCGGGCAAATCGAAGTGTTGACTTACGAGCTGAACGAGTCGAAGCGGCGGCAACGCGATCTTTACACCGATCTCGACAGCCGGTTGGCGCGCCTGGAAAGCGGCGGCGCAATGAGAGGCGGCGAAGGCGTTGGCGATACGTCTGCGGGCGGACAAACAAGCGGGCAACCCGCCGCGCGCGACGAAGTCGCCGAACAAAAAATGTACGACGCGGCAATGGAGCAATTCAAGCGCGGCGATTACGGCGGCGCGGCGACGGCCTTCACCGCTTTCACGGCGGTGTATCCGCAAAGCCCGCTGGCGTCGTCGGCGCAATACTGGATCGGCAACGCCCGCTTCGCGCAGCGCGATTACAAAGCAACCATCGCCGCGCAAACGCAACTGCTGCAAAAATACCCCGACAGCACGAAAGCGCCGGACGCGATGCTGAACCTCGCTTCGGCGCAGGCGGAGCTTGGCGACAAAAACGCATCGCGTAAAACCTTGCAGGACATCGTCGCGCACTACCCAAACTCAGACGTGGCGGCCAAAGCGCGGCAGAGATTGCGGTGACAGGAATCAGAGATCAGGGATCAGAATGTAGGGGCGCCCTGCGGTCGCCCGCAAAATTTTCAACGCAACTCATCCGTTCCTTGCTCTGATTGCGCCGGACTCACCCGGCAGACCTTGGTTTCTTGTGTGGACAAGAAAGTCACCAAAGAAACCATCCCCCTCATTTGCCATTTCTGGCCGCCCGCTTCGCGGATTCCCTGCGCTTCTCGAACGGCGCAGGGGCTCGGAAACTCGCGATCCTGAAAATTCAGAGGATCGCTCAAACAGCCCTCGCCCTGTTTCTGCGCTGCTCTCCGATGCTCGGCGGCTGCAAGGGGAGGTTGGAATCGTGCCAATGGGAAACGATGGCGATGATTGTAAGAATCAGACGTCAGGTATCATGCATCAATTACCCTCGATCCCTGATTCCCGACTCTGATGCCTTCTTTCGCTTCCCGCCTGATCGCTTGGCAACGCCGGCAAGGCCGTCACCATCTGCCTTGGCAAAATACCCGCGACGCTTATCGGATTTGGCTTTCCGAAATCATGTTGCAACAAACGCAGGTGACGACGGTGATTGCTTACTATGAGCGTTTCACTCAGCGTTTTCCGACGGTGCAGGCGCTCGCTGCTGCGCCGTTATCGAGTGTGCTCGAACTTTGGTCGGGGCTGGGTTATTACCGGCGCGCGCATCATTTGCATACGACGGCGCAAAGCATCGTCAACGATTGCGGTGGCGCTTTTCCTGACACACAAGAGCAGTTGATGACGCTGCCCGGCATTGGCCGCTCGACGGCTGCCGCCATCGCTGTTTTTGCGTTCGACCGTCGCGCCGCGATTCTCGACGGCAATGTGCGCCGTCTCCTCGCGCGTCATTACGGCATCGAAGGATTCACGGGATTGCCCGCCGTTGAAAAAACGCTGTGGGCGCTCGCCGAAAAGTTGTTGCCGAAACAACATCTCGAAACTTATACGCAAGCCGTAATGGACCTCGGCGCGCAAATCTGCACGCGCAGCAAACCGCTGTGCGGCCAATGCCCGCTGCGTTCCGATTGCGTTGCGTATGGTCAGGGTCGCGTTCACGAATTGCCGACACCGCGTTCCGGCAAAGCGCCGATGCGTCGTGATTTTTGCCTGCTGATCTTGCGCCGGAACAGGCACGTTCTGCTTGAAGCGCGCGCAGATCGAGGCATTTGGTCGGGGCTGTGGAGCTTTCCCGAAGGGGAGATTCGTAAAAAGTCCCATGACGCTCTCGCCGCACTGATTCGGGAACGCTGGGGGCTGACGCTGACCGAAGCTATCGTTCAGCCCGTCATGGTTCACAAATTGACGCACCGGACTTTGCACATGACGCCGATTCTGGCGACGGTGAGCGGTCGCTTGCGAAACATGACGGGGCGTGAAGCGCGCTTTTTTTTGTTGCCCGAAGCGCGCCAATGTGCCTTGCCGGCGCCGGTTCGCCGGCTGTTGCCGCAAGCATTTCCTTAAAAACTGGCACGAAAAGTGCTTGTTTCTAAAAGGTGGATTACCGAAAGACCAATTCATGCGACAATGAACAAGCGAAAAAGAAGTGAAGTTTTTCTGATCGCATTTTTACGGCGCACTTCATGATTATCTACGATCTCATTTGCCGTCATCAACACACCTTCGAGGGTTGGTTTGCCTCTGCCGCCGCGTTCAGCGAACAGCGCGACTCCGGGCAGGTGCGTTGTCCGATTTGCGACGATGCGCACATCGAGAAACGCCCCTCTGCCAAAGTGCGGACGGCGCGCGAATCGGTAGCGCGTGAATTGACGTCGGGCGCGGTTGCGGAAAGGCCACCCATGCGCGGCCTGCAAGATGTTTCCACTCATACCCCGTCGGACTTTTTGATGAAGCTGCGCGAGATGGTGCAAGGCACCGAAAACGTCGGCGAGAAGTTTCCCGAAGAGGCGCGAAAAATCCACTATCATGAAATTCCGGCGCGCCCCATTCGCGGGCAGGCTTCGACCAAAGATGTAGAGGCTCTCGCCGAAGAAGGCATCGACCTCACCCTGCTGCCGCCCTTCCTGTTGCAAGACGCGCAGTGAGCGAAATTGTCATAGCATCTGGCGCAATCGCGCTCGTTGCCGTATAATCGCGGGTCTTTCGGGTCGTTAGCTCAGATGGTAGAGCAGCGGACTTTTAATCCGTTGGTCGCAGGTTCGATTCCTGCACGGCCTACCAGATTCCCCAAATAAGATAAAATACCGGCGTACCCGTGGGTCGTTAGCTCAGCTGGTAGAGCAGCGGACTCTTAATCCGTTGGTCATAGGTTCGATCCCTATACGGCCTACCACACATTCAAACAGGGTTGCGTTCGCACGAAGTTGCGATATCGGCAGCCCTTTTTCTTTGGGCGCTCTTGGTTTGCAACTCGCAACTACGCGAGCTTTTTACAACAAAACATCTGCCGCTCCGTGCACACGACATCCACCGGACAATCGTGCGAATCCGTCGGCAGTGTTTCGACGATTTGCGCCTCAAACGCGCCGGCGATGCGCGGAACTTGCGGCGGCATCTGCGCCAGCAGCCGATCGTAAAACCCCGCGCCGTAACCCATCCGGTCGCCGCGCGGCGTAAACGCAACGCCCGGAATCAGTATCCAGTCAACTGCCTTCGGCGAAACGACGGGGCGCTCCGGCAGCGGTTCAAGAATCCCCCGCAGACCGGGCGCGGTGTCGCGGGCGAGATTCTCGATGGTTTGCAAGAGCATTTGTTTGGAGCGACTTTGATTCAAGTCTGTACAGTTGCTTCCCTTTTCCTGCCCCCTTTTGAAAGGGGGTGGCGCACAGCGTCGGGGGGTTGTTGGGAGGGGGTGCTTCAAAGTGGCAGAAGCGGGCGTAGAAGCAGGCAACACCCTCGGCAACGCCACGATTTTCCCGCGCCGCAACGCTTCTTGTATCAAAAACGCCGTCACCCACTCGCTGCCGAAGGAAGAAAACAACGACACCGTGCGAGCGGCGATGAACGACGGCATTGCCGCAATCTTTTGCGCGATAGCGAGCGAATGCGCCGCCCGCGCGTCTGTCGGCAAACCGTCGCGCAACGCCAGCACGCGCCGGCGGATTTCCTGCTTGGCGCGTTGCGTTTCGGAAAGAGAAGAGGCATCACACATCAGAGGACAGGGATCAGGCATCAAATCAATAACGATACTTTACGCGGAAAACAGGGTTTCTGCTTTGTCTGCCTTCTCTCGGGCGGAGGGGCGACATTTTGCCGCCTCTACGGATAATCGGCCGGCGCATTATAATGAATGCCGTTTCTTTATCGAAAACGCTTTTTCATGAAGCACACCAGCGCGCCCCTCGCCGCTCCTCCCGCCCCCGACGGCACCTATTATCGGGCGCGCCGCGAGCGGCTGTTGCAAACGATCCACAAAACGCATGGCGGCGGGCTGGTGTTGATGCCGACTGCGCCGGAGATGTTTCGCAATCGTGATTCGCTGTATCCTTACCGGCCGGAAAGTTATTTTTACTATCTCTCCGGTTTTCCCGAACCCGATGCCGTGCTGGCGTTGTCGTGCGACAGCTTTGGTGAAACGCGCCATGTTCTCTTTTGTCGCGAAAAAGATATTGAGCGCGAAACATGGAACGGTTTTCGCTTCGGTCCCGACGCCGCGCGTGAAATCTTCGCTTTCGACGACGCTTTTCCGATTTCATCCTTGGCCGAACATTGGCCGATGCTGGCGATGAATCAACCGGCGCTGTTCACGCCGTTCGGTTTGTATTCGTCCTGGGATCACGCTATCACGCAGCGTCTGGGCGCGCTTCGCGCGTACGCGCGCGGAGGCGTCGCGCCGCCGGCTTGCGTCGTCGATGTGCGCGACCTGCTCGATCCGATGCGAATGCGCAAGGATGAACACGAAATCGCATTGATGCGTTACGCCGCCGCCGTCTCCGCGCAGGCGCACATTCGCGCCATGCGCTTTGCGCGCCCCGGGCATTTTGAATATCAGGTCGAAGCCGAGTTGCAGCATGAGTTTTTGACGCACGGCGCGCAGGCCGCGTATTTATCGATTGTTGCGAGCGGTGAAAACGCCTGTGTTTTGCACTACGTCGAAAACCGCCGCCGGATCGACGCCGGAGATTTGCTATTGATCGACGCCGGTTGCGAATATCAGAACTACGCTGCCGATATTACTCGCACCTTTCCCGTTGGTCGTCGTTTTTCCGCCGCGCAAAAAGACGTTTACGAGCTGGTGCTGGCGGCGCAACGCGCTTGCTTCGATGCGTTGAAACCGGGCGCGCCGCTTCACGCTTTTCACGATGCGGCGGAGCGTGTGCTGGCGCAAGGCATGATCGACTTGAAATTGATCGAAGGCCCGCTCGACGCTGCGCTCGAAACCGACAGCTTCAAACGTTTCTACATGCACCGCGCCGGTCACTGGCTGGGGCTGGATGTGCACGACGCGGGGCATTATCAGCGCGGCGAAAATGGCGAAGCGCCGACGCTGCTCAAACCGGGCATGGCGCTCACCGTTGAACCGGGTTGCTACATCTGCGCCGCCGAAGATGTTCCTGCCGCGTTTCACAATATCGGCGTGCGCATCGAAGACGATGTGTTGATTGCCCAAGACGGCATCGACATCCTGACTGCTGCCGTGCCGAAAAGTGTGGTGGAAGTGGAGGCGTTGTGCGCGGAGGCTGACAAGCGATGAAAACCATGAATGAAGATTCCATTACGCTGGCGGAACGCTGGCGTTGCTTTCTTTCGCCGCGCCGGATCGGCGCGACGGAGCACACTGCGCCCGCGCCGGATCGCAGTGTGTTTCAGCAGGACTACGACCGCATCGTTTTTTGTTCGGCGTTTCGGCGATTGAAGGACAAGACGCAGGTTTTTCCGCTGGCGCAAAGCGACTATGTGCGCAACCGCTTGACGCACAGTCTCGAAGCGTCGTGCGTCGGGCGTTCATTGGGAACGATGGTTGGGCGCGCGCTGGTGGCGCGCCATTATCTCGACGATGTGTTGCACGCTTCGGATTTCGGTGCGGTGATTGCAGCGGCTTGCTTGGCGCACGATATCGGCAATCCGCCGTTCGGTCATGCGGGCGAGGACGCGATTCGTGAATGGTGCGCGCAGCCCGGCGGCGCGCTCGACCGTTTGCAGTTGCGCGGCGCGCAACGCGCCGACTTCGCGCGCTACGAAGGCAACGCGCAGGGATTCCGCGTGTTGACTTCGTTGCAAAGTCCTTCCAATCGCGGCGGCCTGCAACTGACGGCGGCGACGCTGATGGCGTTTGCCAAATATCCTTGCGCGTCAAAAACAGAAACGCCGCTCGACGGGCGCTCGACGCGGAAGTTCGGTTTTTTTCAGAGCGAAGCGATGCTTTTCCGCGAAGCGGCAACGACAGTCGGCATGATAGAGCGCGAGACGGGCGCATGGCGGCGACACCCGCTGGCGTTTCTGGTCGAAGCCGCCGACGACATTTGTTATCGCATCGTCGATCTCGAAGACGCGGCACGCATCGGCGTGATTCCGGCGAAAGAGGTTGAAGCGTTGTTGTTAACCGTTGCCGGCGGCGCGGCGCGCGCAACGCGATTGAACGGCATCGTCGAAGCGAAAGAGCGCATCGAATATCTGCGCGCCAAGGCGATCGGCAGATTGGTCGAAGAAATCGCCGACATTTTTCTGAGCCGTGAAACCGCCATCGTCAACGGCGATTACGATGAAGAGCTGCTCGGCGAAACGCAAGTCGCGGCGACGTTGAAACAAATCGAAGCGCTGTCGTATGAAAAAGTTTATGTGTCGCGCTCGGCGATGGAAACCGAAGCGGCGGGCTGCGAAGTGCTTTCCGGTTTGCTCGATCTTTTTTTCGCCGCTGTTTCGGATCGCTTCGATGCGCCGTCGCCGGAAAGCGCGCCGGTTCGCAGCCGCGTTTTGATTCCGTTGCTGCCGACACAATTTCTCGGCGTCGGCAATGTTCCCGATGCCGATCCTTATCTGCGTTTGTTGAAAGTGGTCGATTTCGTTTGCGGCATGACCGACTCTTACGCGATTACTCTATACAGACGATTGAAGGGAATCGAAGTGCCGGGGTGAGCAGCGACAAAATCATGGCTTTCATTCTCGCATTGGATCAGGGAACCACCAGCTCGCGGGCGCTGGTGTTTGATGCCGACGGTCGCATTGTTGCGATGGCGCAGCAGGAGTTTCCACAGCTTTTTCCGCAGCCGAGTTGGGTCGAGCATGATCCGATGGCGATTTGGTCAACGCAACTGGCCGTGCTCCACGGCGCGCTGGCCAAAGCGCATTTGCACATGCGCGACATTGCCGCCATCGGCATCACCAATCAACGCGAAACCACGCTTGTTTGGGACAAGAAAACAGGCGCGCCGCTGGCGCCCGCCATTGTCTGGCAAGATCGCCGCACAGCTTCTTTGTGCGACACGTTGCGCGCGCAAGGGCAGGCGGAAAAGCTGCGTGCCAAAACCGGCCTGGAACTCGACGCTTATTTTTCGGCCAGCAAGTTGCAATGGTTGCTCGATAACGTATCGGGATTGCGCGCTCGCGCCGAGCGCGGCGAAGCGGCGTTCGGCACGGTGGACGGTTGGCTGGTGTGGAAATTAACGCAAGGGCGCGATCACCTGACCGACATCAGCAACGCCAGCCGCACCATGCTCTACAACATTCACGATCAGCGTTGGGACGAGGAATTGCTGGCGCTCTTCAACATTCCGTCGGCGATGTTGCCGCGTGTCGTTCCATCGTCGGGACTGTGCGCCGAAGCGGTGCTGGACGGCGTGCGCGTGCCGATTGCGGGCATTGCCGGCGATCAGCAAGCGGCGCTGTTCGGGCAGGCGTGTTACCGCCTTGGGTTGACCAAAAATACTTACGGCACCGGCTGTTTTCTGTTGCGCCATACCGGCAATGCGCCGGCGGCATCAAGGCATCGGCTGATTACCACTATCGCCTAGCAATACGGAAATCACGAAACGCAGTACGCGCTCGAAGGCAGCGTTTTCATCGGCGGCGCCGTCGTGCAATGGCTGCGCGACGGTTTGAAAATCATTCGTCGCGCGACCGACATCGAAGCGTTGGCGAAAAAAGCGTCGGACAACGGCGGCGTTTTCTTTGTGCCCGCTTTTGCCGGTTTGGGCGCGCCGCACTGGGACGCTTACGCGCGCGGCACGATCATCGGCTTGACGCGCGGCACGCAAGACGCGCACATCGCCCGCGCCGCATTGGAAGCCATCGCGCTGCAAAGCGCCGATGTGTTGGAAGCGATGAACCGCGATACCGGCGAAGCGTTGACCGAATTGCGCGTCGATGGCGGCGCTGCCGCCAACAATACGCTGATGCAAATTCAAGCCGACTTTCTCGGCGTGCCGGTCGTGCGCCCGCAAAATCAGGAGACTACCGCGCTCGGCGCCGCGCAACTGGCGGGGCTGGCCGTCGGCTATTGGGGCGACACCGACATGCTGGCGGCGCAATGGAAAACCGATCGCGTTTTCGAGCCGAACATTTCCGCCGATCAGCGCGAAGCCGTGCGAATGCAATGGCAGCGGGCGGTGGAACGGGCGAGGGGGTGGGGGGTGACAAGCGCATAAATCGAGGCAGTGGTAGTATAGTCATCTGTATGAGACATTCCGATTCCCATTGCCCGTTTTGCGCCGGTGACGGCGGTCAGGTGGTCAGCCGCGATGCGCGCTGCCGCGTGGTGCTGGCCGATGAGCCGTTCCCCGGTTTTTGCCGCGTGATCTGGAACGACCACGTTGCCGAGTTTACCGACCTCGCTCCCGCCGACCGCGCTCACTGCATGAGCGTTGTGGCGGCGGTGGAAACCGCATTGCGCGCGCTGCTCTCGCCGGACAAAATGAATCTGGCCTGCTTTGGCAATCTCACGCCGCATCTGCACTGGCACGTCATCCCGCGTTTCGCCGACGATTCTCATTTTCCGAACTCTGTCTGGGGCGCCTGCCAACGACCCGGCGCCGCCCGAACGCTGCCTTCTCACTTCGCCGAATCTTTGGCAACGCATCTGATGAAAATTTTTTCCGCGCCGTCCACTTTGACTATGGGGAGTCCCTCATGAGCGACGCTTCTTCCAGCACGTCCTCCGCCGCTGCCGCATCAGCGCCGCACCGGCTGATGCAAAAAGGCTGGGCGACGCAGCTTTTCGCCGCCGATTTGCCGCAAGCCAGCGTTCAACTTCGCACCGAAATCGAGCTTGCGCTCAACGCATCCATGTCCGCGTTCGACCGCTTCCGGTTGACGGAAGTTTGCCGCGTGCTGGTGATGGGGCTGCACAATCGCTGGTGCCGCTTGCTCCGCAAAGAAGAACAGGCATTTTCCGAAGACGCCGCGCTGTGGCAAGCCTTGTGGTTGCACTATTCGCTCAGCTTGCGCGATCTGCTCGACGGCGACGCCGCGCTGACGCCGCACAAGGCGTTTTTCCTGCAACAAGCGCTGTTCATCGGCAAACAAATGCGGCTCGTCCACGCGCTCGCGCAAAAACCGTTTCCGGAAAACTTGTGGAAAGAAATTCACGCCTATTATCGTTTCTCCGAAATTTTGCAGTGCGCGCTCGAAAACGTCACCGACAAATTGTCGAGCGCCGAAAATCGCGTCAGTTGCCACTCGACCTACGTTCACATTTTGCTGATCGACCTCGCCAATTTGCCGGCCTTGTCGCCCCAGCAAATTTTGTGGATGGATCGCTGGCTGCCTCGGCTCGCTCGCAAAGGGCAACCCGTCGATGCGTCGGCGCCGCGGATGGGGCTGTTTCTGGAAACGCGCCTCGACAGCAACAAAGGCGGCGTTTTGCGGGCGCGAATCAAACCTTCGACCGACGAATCCCTGCGCATCACCGATCTCGACGAAATCGCCAAAACCCTGCGGCGGCGACGGCGGCATCTGATCACCGGCGAAACGCCGGCGCGGGTAAAACTCGGCGAAGACATCACCAGCGACCAGGCGACGGCGTTGCTGGCGCATCTGGAATCCTCTTGGTGCCCGCCGGATTTGTCGCATGCCTCTACCCAATCGCCGCAATTCGGCGGTTTTGACGACAAAGACGAGTAGAGCAGGTATCAGGTATCAGAATGTAGGGGCGGTCGCCCACAACCACTATCCCTCTCTTCTTGCGGGATAGGGGCAAACAAAAGGATTCCGGCCAAACGAAAAGATAGCCATTTACACGAGTTACTTGTTTGACTCATCAGCGACAGTTTCGCCGCCGTTCGGTTTTTTATAAGGCAATAAAAAAGACGATATTTGACGCGCTTTGAACATCATCAGCAAGACCACCACAAGTTGGATCACGATGGGCGCCAGCCTTCCGAAGTCGAGCCTTCGATAGTTAATAAGGGGAGTATTCGGGGCGGCGTCGTTCATCAGAGTCATGAGATCCGTAAGGCAATAAGAAAGATTGGGCAGCAGGTGTAAGATGAAAAGCCAGAGTGAAAAGACAATACATGCGATGGTAGCGACTTGCTGTGCCGGTATATTCAGCTTGTTCTCGGAGTATGTTTTCAGGATCAATTTGTGGGCAACAGTCATGGGAAAAAG
>JAITBX010000122.1 GCA_031283405.1 Burkholderiales bacterium
GGGAACGCACTTCGGTGGTCGTCATGCCATGGCCGATGAAGCGGCGCTCGCTGCCGTCTTTGGCGTACTTGTTTGCCGCCGATGTTTTTGCAGTTTTTGCCGAGGATTTTTTCGCGGGCTTGCTGCCGGAAGATTCTTTTTTCGACGAGGATCGCGCGGCGCTTTTTGACGCTTTGCCTCCGTCCGAATCGCCGATAGTGTTGTACTGCAAGTCCATCGCCTCGCTGTCTTTTCCGGCGCAAGGCGTGTCGCTGAATTCGACTTTGCCGTCGTCGCCCGTGCATTTGTACACTGCTGCCGAAACTGTTCCCGCCATCGCCATCATCGACATCCACAAGAGAAAAATGGCTGCTTTTTTCACAACGTCTTTTTTCACAATTACTGTTTTCATCAAAGCTCCTTTTATCCAACTCACGCAACAGGCAAATCCATGATCTTCCGCCGCAACATATCAAACAACCAAGTGGCGGTCAGAATGCGCACTTGCTCACGCGGTCTGCCGCCGAGATTCAATGTGCGCGTCGTCGTCTCATTTTTCCACGCGACGGCAATGCAAACGGTTCCCGGCGGCAAACCTTCCTGCGAATCCGGCCCGGCCACGCCGGTCGCCGCAAGCCCGACATCGGCGCGCAAAACACGGCACACGTTGCGCGCCATGTGCTCGGCAGTTTCTTCGCTGACCACCGGCCCCGGCGGCACGCTCAACGATTCAAATTTCACATCGTCGGCGTAAGCAACGATGCCGCCGCGAAACACGCGGCTGGCGCCCGCGATCGACGTCAGCCGCGCGCCGATGCCGCCGCCAGTCAACGATTCGGCTATCGCCAAGGTTTGTCCGCGTTCGGCCAACAAGCGCAACACCACCGCTTCGGGCAGATGGAGCATCGGGGCGTCGTCGCCTTCGCTGAACACGGCGTCGCCGAGCAGCGCGCGCACTTCGCGCGCTTCCTCCTGCGCCATTCGTCGCGCTTCTTCGGCATCGGCGGCTTTCGCCGTGATTCGCACGCGAGTGCCGGCAATATCGCTCGCCAGAAACGCGATGGTCGGATTGCCGGAGGCGTCCAGCGCTTGCAAACGCGGCGTCAGGCGCGCAGCAATCGCCGATTCGCCCGGTCCCCAACAATACAGAGTGTGATTGACGAGAGTGGCCTCGGCATCGCCAAACTGCGCGCGCCGCTGCAACAAGTCGGGCAACACGTCGGCTTCAAACAGCGCGCGCATTTCCCACGGCACGCCGGGCAGCGCATAGATGTGTTTTTCGCCGACCTGGCAAATCAATCCTGGCGCGGTGCCGGCAATCATTGCCATCGGGCGGGCGCCGACAGGAACATCGGCTTGCGTGGCGTTGTTATCGGCGAACGGGCGGTTGCGTTGGCGAAAGATCGTTTCAATGCGAGCGAGCAGCGTGGGGTCGCGTTGCAGCGGCGCGCCCATCACGTTCGCAATCGCTTGTCGCGTAATGTCATCCTGCGTCGGCCCCAAACCTCCGCAAACGATCACCACATCGGAGCGCGCCAACGCCTGACGCAAGGCTTCTTCGATACGCGCCGGATTGTCGCCGACGCGCGTTTGAAAATAACCATCGACGCCGAGCGTCGCCAGCCTTTCGGCCAGCCACGCCGAATTGGTGTCAACGATTTGACCCAACAGCAATTCGGTGCCTATCGCGACGATCTCGCAACGCATGGCGTTTCTCCCAAAGAAGCCTGAAATATCAAAAACAGAATAGAACACATGAGCCTTCAAGCGAAAAACATCTGCTCGCAGAAGCAGGGCGCGAGCAAATGCGGCTCACTGTCATTATAATAAGCATTTTACCCCTCAGGAAATCTTATGGAACCCAATGCCCCTGCCGACAACGTTGCCCGCCCATCCACACCCGCGCCGACCATCAAACAGCCGCCCATTTTATTCAATAAAACGCAGGACATCATTGCCCAACTCAACGAGTTGCTCGACGGCACCCTGATTGTTTACTGGAACAATGTGCGCGGCTCGGTGTGCCACAACGATGTGATCGTGCTCTACCGCATTCTGGAAAGAATCGGCCCGCAGGAAACGGTTTACCTGTTCATCAAATCCGGCGGCGGCACCGGCGAAGCCTCTCTGCGCATTGTCAATCTGATTCGCCAGTTCGGCAAGCGGCTGGTGGCGCTGGTGCCGCTCGAATGCGCTTCGGCGGCAACCATGATTGCCATCGGCGCCAACGAAATCCGCATGGGGCCGCTTGCTCATCTCACCGCCGTGGACACGTCGTTGACGCATGCGCTGTCGCCGATCGACCGTGACAACGATCGCGTCAGCGTCAGCCTCGACGAACTGACGCGCGTTATTCGCCTCTGGCGCGCCGAGCCTTCCGACGCCAAAGTCAATCCGTATCAGGCATTATTCGAGCATGTTCATCCGTTGGTTGTCGGAGCGGTGGATCGCGCCGAGTCTTTGTCTATCATGTTGTGCAGAGAACTGCTCGCCTACCATGTCACCGACGAAGCCGTTGCAAATCAAATTGCCGCCACGCTCAATTCCAAATACCCGGCGCACAGCTATCCGATTTTGCTCGACGAAGCGCGAAAAATCGGGCTGAACGCGCAGCGGCTTTCGCCGGAAATCAACGCCTTGTTGCTTAAACTCAATTTGCTCTATAGCGAGATCGGCCAGAAAGCGACGACCGACTTCGACGAAATTCGCTCGCATAGCAATGAAATTCTCAACATTTGGGAAGCGCAGGATATTCAGCTTTATTTTCAGCAGGACAAAGACTGGTTTTATCGCACCGAAGAACGGCGCTGGATATCGCTCAACGACAACAGCAGTTGGCGCGCGATCACGCGGGAAAACGGCAAGATCAAGAAGAGCTTCCTGCACATTTCGTAGCGGTTTGCGTTTCAATGTTTTTATGTTGACGCCGTAGGGGCGGCATTTTGCCGCCCGTTGTTGCTATAGAGCGTTTTTGATCCAATCGTACACTTTCTTTCCCCTCTCCCGCTTGCGGGAGAGGGTGCCCCGAAGGGGCGGGAGAAGGCAGCGAAGCGTCAACTAGATTGCTTCGCTACGCTCGCAATGATGCCATCTCCTACTCTGTCATTGCGAGGAGCGAAGCGACGAAGCAATCCAGAAATGTAATCACCTAAATTAAAACCGCTCTAAAATTTTCAAGAATCACCACAGGGAATTTTTCTCGCTCCTAAAAAAACACCGCCTTCCAAAGAAGGCGGTGTTTTGAGAATGAAAATACTTATTCGGCTTTTTCTTCTGGCGCTGCGCTGCTTTCCGCCGGCGCCGAAGCATTGGCAACGGCGGCGTTGTGAGCGGCCTTCGCGCTGCGGCTTTGCAATTTCTCTTTGATCCGCGCCGACTTGCCGGAGCGCGAACGCAGGTAATACAGTTTGGCGCGGCGCACATCGCCGCGACGTTTGACTTCGATGCTGGCGACCAGCGGCGAATAAGTTTGGAAGGTGCGCTCGACGCCTTCGCCGGATGAAATTTTGCGCACGATGAACGAGCTGTTCAGTCCGCGGTTGCGCTTGGCGATCACCACGCCTTCGTAAGCCTGCAAGCGCTCGCGGTTGCCTTCTTTCACTTTGACCTGCACGATGACGGTGTCGCCGGCGGCAAATTCGGGGACGGTTTTCCCCAGACGCTGTATTTCTTCGCGTTCCAGTTGTTCAATCAAATTCATGACTTGCTCCACTTTCGGTTAATGGCTTTTCGCCTGTCGCGCGCAGCGCAGGATTTTTCCTCAAAAATTTCCTGATGCGCGCTGTTTCTTTGTTCGACGGAAAATAAATTTCTCTCCATCGCTTTTGCGTTCATGGCTTGCTTCACCACGCCCGCGAAAACTCTGCAACTCTACTTCTCTTGCCGATACTTCTCCAGCAACCGCGCTTCCTCTTTCGTCAACCCGCGCTGCTCCAATAAATCCGGGCGCCGCGCCGCCGTTCTTCCCAGCGCTTGCATCATGCGCCATTGCGCAATCGCCGCGTGGTCGCCCGACAACAACACGTCGGGCACAGCCTCATCTTCGTACACCGACGGCCGCGTGTAATGCGGGCAATCGAGCAAGCCGCCGACGAACGATTCTTCTTCCGCCGACATTGCGTCGTTCAACGCGCCCGGCAACTGCCGCACCAGCGCGTCGATAAACATCAGCGCCGGCAATTCGCCGCCGGACACCACGAAATCGCCGACGGCCACTTCTTCATCCGCTTCCCGCGTGAGCAAACGTTCGTCGATGCCTTCATAACGTCCCGCCAGCAGGATCAAACCTGTTCCCTCTTTCGCCAGCGCATTCAACGCGGTTACCCGCGCATGCGTCAGCGGGACTCCCGCCGGCGACAGATACACGACGCGGCTCGCCGCGCAACCTGCCGCCTTCTGCGCTATGCGCGCCGCTTTCAACGTTGCCGCCAACGGCGCGGCCAGCATCACCATGCCGGGGCCGCCGCCGTAGGGGCGATCGTCCACCGTCCGGTGCGGATCGCTGGTAAACGTTCGCGGATTCCACAACGCCAGCGACCACAAATTTTTTGTCAGCGCCCGCCCGACTACACCAAACTGCGCCGCATGTTCCACCATTTCGGGGAAAAGCGTGACCACATCGATTCGCATGGTATCTTCCGGCACAACATCAATCACCGCGCTGCCAATCCACCTTGATGCATCCTTCCGCCAATTCCACCGCGTCGATGTATGCCTCGACAAAAGGAATGAGCGTTTCTTTTCCTTTTGCTTCCGTCGGCTTGACATGCAACACCGGTTGCGCGCCGTACTCCTGCACCGCCGTCACCGTTCCCAGCGTCTCGCCCGAACGGTTGATCACTTGCAGCCCGATCATATCGACGAAATACACTTCGCCCGAATCGAGCGCCGGCAACGCCTCACGCGGCACTGCGATCGACATGCCCTGCAACACCGCCGCCACCTCGCGCGTTGCGAGTCCTTCCAAAGCCGCCAGCACATGTTCGCCGTGCATCTTTCCTTCTTTGAGCCGGTAATCTTGCGTCGCGCCGACGCGATTGATTAGCGACCATTGCCGATACATCAGCAACGCATCTTTGGCAGCGGTGAACGGCTGCACCTTCAGCCACCCGTGAACGCCATAGGGCGCAACAACGCGCCCCATCACGACATGGGATTTCTTTTCCAGCTTACACCGCTCCGGCCGGAACAGCTTCGACCGGCGCTGCTTCGGGTTTAGCTACTTTAGCAGTGCGCTTGGCCAGCATCGCCACCGTATCCGACAACTGCGCGCCGCGCTCCTGCCAGAACGTGATCCGATCCATCGCCAGACGGAGACTTTCTTCTTTGTCGTTGGCGATCGGATTGTAAAAGCCGACGCGTTCGATAAAACGGCCATCGCGCCGATTCCGCGAATCAGCGACGACCACATGATAAAAGGGGCGTTTTTTGGCGCCGCCGCGAGCCAGTCGAATGACGACCATAATCGTTATGCCTCAAAGGGTTGTGCGAAAAAAAGATTTTAATTATAGCGTAAATTCCGTTCCCTTGCCGGCATGGGACAGGAATCAGAGGGCAGGAATCAGGGATCAGAGTCGTAGGGGCGGCAGGATGCCGC
>JAITBX010000160.1 GCA_031283405.1 Burkholderiales bacterium
TACCGCACTTGCGTTATCAGCCAGAAGATTTGATCCGATTTGAAATTTTAGCATAGTAATTTGCTACACTTCTTGGGATGCACTGATTTAATCCGTTCGCCCTGAGCTTGTCGAAGGGTTGAACGGCAAATAATGAAGGGCTTCGACAGGCTCAGCCCGAACGGTTGGGAATAGACCAACGTTTCCCCTGAGCGCTACCGTCATATCGTGCCGCCTCACTGATACTTTACGCTATCTTTGTAGAAACAGGTATTTTATTTACTTCTTTAAGGTAAAAAATCTTCAACGCCCCATGCTTAGCTACCGCCATGCTTTTCACGCCGGCAACCACGCCGATGTGCTCAAACACTGCGTTTTGATCGCCCTGCTGCGCCATCTCAACCAGAAAGAGACGCCCTACTCTTACATCGACACCCACGCCGGCGCCGGACTTTATTCGCTGACCGAAGGCTACGCCGCTCAAAACGCCGAATTTCTCGGCGGCATCGCCCGCCTTTGGAAACGCTCCGACCTCCCCGAAGCGCTGGCCGATTATCGTGATCTCGTGCGCACTTTCAACCCGAACGCTGCGCTGCGTTTCTACCCTGGCTCGCCGCTGATCGCGCAGTGTGTCATGAGAGCAAACGACAAACTGCGCCTTTTCGAGCTGCATCCGAGCGATTACCCCTTGCTGGCCGAACATTGCCGACCGATGAAACGTCAGGCGCAAGTTCAAAAAGCGGATGGCTTTGCCGGCCTCAAAGCCTTGCTGCCGCCGCCGTCGCGGCGCGGACTTGTGTTGATCGACCCCTCCTTTGAAAGCCGCGACGATTGCCGTCAAATCATCGCCGCCGTCAAAGAGGGCTTGAAACGCTTCGCCACCGGCATCTTCGCTGTCTGGTATCCCTGTTTGCAACGACGCGATATTGACGATTTGCGCCGAAAGCTGCGAGCGCTGTCAGTCAACAACAAACCTCAATGGCTCGACGTAACGCTCAATATTCAGCGCCCAGCCGCCGACGGCTTCGGCATGCACGGCAGCGGCCTGTTCATCATCAATCCGCCGTGGCAGTTGGACGCTTCATTACGGCAATGGCTGCCGTTTCTGACCGGATTACTGGCTCACGACGATGCCGCTTGCTTCACGCTGGAGCAAAATCGGTAGCGGCGGAAGCGAAGCCGCGGAAAAATGAAAAAGACGCTTGGGGTTAAAAATCCATAAGCGCCTTTGAATTGGTTGCGGGGACAGGATTTGAACCTGTGACCTTCGGGTTATGAGCCCGACGAGCTGCCAGCTGCTCCACCCCGCGTCGAACTATTATTATAACAAGTTTTTGTTTTCGATGCAAATTCAGGCTATCAAACTCACTCCGCCAACTCCTTGCGCATGAACGCTTTCACCGCCTCGGCGTCCGCCGGCAACACGGTGTAGCGCTGCGGGCGCTGTTCGATGCCGGCATAAATTTCCGGGCGCGGCGGCGTTTTGCCGAGCGCTTCTTCAATCGTCACCGCAAATTTGGCCGGCAGCGCAGTCTCGACGCACAGCAGCGGCACTTTCGTTTCACGATATTCCTGACCGACTTTAACGCCGTCGGCGGTGTGAGGGTCAATCATGATGCCGTAGCGGCGGTAAATATCGCGGATCGTTTGCAGACGATCGGCGTGAGTGCTGCGGCCGGAAACGAAGCCCGATGCTTGCACCCGTTGCCAAACACTTTTGTATTTCGCCTCGGTCAGATCAAAGCCGCCGTGTTGCGCCAGTTGCGCCCACAGCTCGCGCACCGCCGCGCCGTCACGACCGACGCAATCGAAAAGATAGCGCTCAAAGTTGGACGCTTTGGAAATATCCATCGATGGGCTGGAGGTCGCATGCGTTTCTTCCGGCGAACGCGGACGATAATGCCCGCTCTTGAAAAATTCGTCGAGCACATCGTTTTCGTTGGTCGCCAGAATGAGGCGGCGCAACGGCAAGCCCATTTGTTTGGCGATGTGCGCCGCCAGAATGTTGCCGAAGTTGCCGGAAGGCACGGCGACATCAAGCGGCTCGCCATTCTTGCGCGTCACCGCGAAATAGCCTTTGAAGTAATAAACGATCTGCACCATCACGCGCGCCCAGTTGATCGAATTTACCGCGCCGAGATGGTAGCGCGTTTTGAACGCCGCATCGCCGCCGACGGCCTTAACAATATCCTGGCAACAATCGAATGTTCCCTCGATCGCCACGTTGAAAATGTTGGGGTCGTCGAGCGCGTACATCTGCGCTTGCTGAAACGCGCTCATACGTTTGTGCGGCGACAGCATGAACACTTTGATGCCGCGTTTGCCGCGCATCGCATATTCTGCCGACGAGCCGGTGTCGCCCGATGTCGCGCCGAGAATGTTGATCACGCGCCCTTCTCGCGCCAACACATACTCAAACAAGTTGCCCAGCAACTGCAAAGCGATGTCTTTGAAGGCCAGCGTCGGCCCGTTCGATACGCACAGCAACGACAAGCCCGGCTCCAATTCATGCACCGGCGTGATGTCGGCGCTGCCGAAAATTTTCGGCGTGTAGGTTTTGTCGATGATTTTTTTGAGATCGTCACACGGAATGTCGTCAACGAAACGTGAAACGATTTCAAAACACAGCTCCGGATACGACAGCGTTCGCCACGCATCGAGTTCGGCTTGCGGATAACTTTCGGGCATCGACAGCCCGCCGTCGGAAGCCAGCCCCTCAAGCAGTGCCGTCGAGAACGGCGCCGAGGTATGTCCTCCGATCAAACCGCCGCGCGTTGACAGATAACGCATCAGTACAATCCTTCCATCCGAATCAGAATGCCCTCGCCTTTGACGCTGCTCAACGCTTCGATCTTCGAGAGCGCCGCCCTCACATTTTTTTCAATCGCGTTGTGCGTCAGAATGATAATATCGACTTCATCTTCGCCTTGCGTCGCTTCCTTCTGCAAAAACGCTTCGATTGAAATCGAGTGATCGGCCAGAATGCGAGTGATGTCGGCCAGCACGCCGGAGCGATCGAGCACTCGCAGGCGCAAATAATAGCCGCTCGTCACTTCGCTGATCGGCAGGATCGGGATCACGCTCAACTGATCGGGCTGAAACGCCAGATGCGGAACGCGATGTTCGGGGTCAGCAGTGTGCATGCGCGCCATATCAATAAAGTCGGCGATTACCGCGCTCGCGGTCGGTTCCGAACCGGCGCCGGCGCCGTAATACAAAGTCGGCCCCACGGCGTCGCCCTTGACCAGCACCGCATTCATCACGCCTTCGACATTGGCGATCAGCCGCCTCTCAGGAATCAATGTCGGATGCACGCGCAACTCGATGCCTTCCTTGACTCGCCGCATGATGCCCAACAGCTTGATGCGATAGCCCAACTCTTCGGCGTAACGAATGTCTTCGCGGGTCAGCCTGGCAATCCCTTCGGTGTAAACCTTGTCGAACTGCATCGGAATCCCGAACGCGATCGACGCCATGATCGTCAGCTTGTGCGCCGCGTCGATGCCTTCAACGTCGAAGGTCGGATCGGCTTCGGCGTAGCCCAAACGCTGCGCTTCTTTCAACGCTTCCGCGAACGACGCGCCGGTTTCGCGCATCGTTGACAGAATGAAATTGGAGGTGCCGTTGATGATTCCGGCGATGCCTTCGATGCGGTTGGCGCTCAAACCTTCGCGCAACGCCTTGATGATCGGAATGCCGCCGGCGACTGCCGCCTCAAACGCCACCACCACGCCTTTGTCGTGCGCCGCCGCAAAAATCTCAGTGCCGTGATGCGCCAACAATGCTTTGTTGGCCGTCACCACATGCTTTCCGTGCGCAATCGCGTCGAGAATGAACGTGCGCGCAATCGTGGTGCCGCCGATCAATTCGCAAACGACATCAATGCTGGGGTCGCGCACCGCTTTTTGCGCGTCATCGACCACTGTCGCGTTGACGCATTCTGCCTTCGCCCGTTCGAGCGAGCCGTCGGCGGCGCGCGCCGCAACCTGCGTGATAACGATTTCGCGCCCGGCGCGGCGGCTGATTTCGCTCTGGTTGCGCTGCAGCACACGCCAGACGCCGCCACCGACGGTGCCGAATCCCAGGAGTCCTACTTTCAATGGTTTCATGGTTTACCTTTTATCCTGCAACTCTCGAATGAGAGTGTCTTTGATTTAAGCCTGTGCATTCCTTTCCCTCTCCCGCTTGCGAGAGAGGGTGGCGAAGGGCGGGAGAGAGCAGTTCCAAACATTACCCTCTCCCCTACCCCTCTCCCACAAGTGGGAGAGGGGAATTTTTATCTGCATGAGCAAAAAATTAAATGAGACCATCTTCACGGAACATCTGCTTGATGCCGCGCAACGCCTGCCGCGAGCGCGCTTCGTTTTCGATCAACGCAAAGCGCACGAAGTCATCGCCGTATTCGCCGAAGCCGATGCCGGGCGACACCGACACCTTCGCCTGCGCCAACACTTTCTTGGCAAACTCCAGCGACTTCATCGCCTGATACGGCTCCGGCAGTTTCGCCCAGATGTACATTCCCGCTTTCGGAATGTCCACCATCCAGCCGCATTCGTGCAAACCCTTGACCATCACGTTGCGGCGGCTTTCGTATTTGGCGGCGATTTCGCGCACACAATCGTCCGACCCTTCGAGCGCCGCGATGGCGGCCACTTGTATCGGCGTGAACGTGCCGTAATCGTTGTAGCCTTTGATGCGCGCCAGCGCCGCCACCAATTCACGATTGCCGACCATGAAACCGATGCGCCAGCCCGCCATGTTGTAGCTCTTCGACATCGTGAAAAATTCCACTGCCACATCGCGCGCGCCCGGCACTTGCATGATCGACGGCGCCTTCCAGCCGTCGAAGGTGATGTCGGCGTAAGCCAAATCCTGCACGACGAAAATGCCGTACTCGCGCGCCAGCGCCACGATCTTTTCAAAGAACGGCAACTCGACGCACTCGCCTGTCGGGTTCGCCGGATAATTGATGATGAGCATCTTCGGCTTCGGAAAACTGTTCTTGATCGTCCGCTCAAGCTCTTCAAAGAAATCGGAACCCTGCGTGTTCGGGATGTGCGCGATGTTGGCGTCGGCGATGACCGGCCCGTAAATATGAATCGGATAACTCGGATTCGGCACCAGAATCGTGTCGCCGCGCCCCATCGTCGCAAAAGCCAGGTGCGCAATCCCTTCTTTCGAGCCGATGGTAACAATCGCTTCGGTTTCAGGATCGAGATCGACATCGTAGCGGCGCTTGTACCAATCGCAAATCGCTTTGCGCAAACGCGGAATGCCGCGCGACACCGAATAACCGTGCGTGTCGGGGCGCTGCACCGTTTCGATCAATTTATCGACGATATGCTTGGGCGTCGGCCCGTCCGGATTGCCCATGCCGAAGTCGATGATGTCTTCGCCGCGCCGCCGCGCCGTCATCTTCAACTGATCGGTGATATTGAAAATATACGGCGGCAGCCGTTTGATGCGCTCAAATTCGGTCATGGTTGTACTCTGATGAATAAATGCGTCTCGACAGCGGTGGCGAAAGCACCCTACGATGACGAAAAAATGATTATCATAGCCAACCTGCGAGGGATCGGCAATGTTAGTCGGGTGATATTATAGCAACATGCGAACGGATTCCCGTCAGGCAGCGGCGTGCAGGACGGGTAACCGCAGCTAGATTAGTAGGTGGCGCCGGCGGTGAGCCAGTGAGTTTGTTGTAGTAGAGAAAAAAGGTGTGCAGCGATATCAATCCGTCCAGCGAAGGGATGCTTCCGTTAAGCTGGTTGTTATTGACATAGAAGCCATACAGTCGTGATAGGCCAGTTAGTGAAGGAATAACTTCAAATCATCAAGAGAGGCAGGGCGGCTAGATTTATCCACGCTTCTGCTCCAAAGCCAACTCAGCGATAGCGCGAACGAGGCACTCCTCCTCGTGCCGGTTTGCATCTTCATGCGAAGCGTAGCGATACGCCCCTTTGGGCATAATCGAAACGCGGGAAAAGCACGCAACCGTTTCGTTGAAACGAGCGCCCTCGGCAAGAATTTGGCCGCCTGAAGATTGTTCAGGCTATTGTGGACGGGAACATCCGTCCGGGTGTAGCCGCCAAGCGGCCTGGTCTGACCTGGCGACAAGCTCATCGCTTGGTAGAACGCTACAATGCCGAAGGCGCCCGAGGCTTGGTTTCCCGGCATCGCGGAAAACCGAGCAATCGGCAATTAGCGACGGGAGTCGAGCCCTACGCGCTCGAACTGATCCGGGAGCATTGCTTTGATTTCGACCCAACCCTGGTTCACGAGAAGTTGCGCGAACAACATGATCTTCACTTTTGCGCTTATTTCTGCGCGGTAGAAACATTGTTTAACAATAAATGACAACAAAAACTATTGACAACAGCGCCGCGAGTATTTATTCTGCATTCATTACAGTAACGGGCAGTGATTTTCTGTAACCGTTGCGTCTCAAGCGCTTTTGTATGCGCGCCTGTTTCAAGCGATTTCGCTTTAGTCATTAGGAGGCATTCGGGAAAAGGCGGCAGCATGCCTCATTCCGAATGAAGCCGCATCTTGTTGTGTGTGTTTTATTGTTCATTTTTTGAATGTGCGAAGGAATCAACATGCGCTCGTTGCTTAAGGGAATCATCGCGTCTTCGGTTGAAATCGTCGGCCCAATCGCCGCTTTACCAATCATCGTTTTTTCGGCGCTCTTTTTTTTATCGCACTCTGCCTGTGCGCAACATGACCCTTGACGTCAAGCGCGGCAACGCGATGGACATTGCCACCCTCACCATTGCGCTGCTTCGCGCCGCCAACGTTCCGGCTCGCTACGTCTATGGCACAGTCGATATTCCGGCCAATCAATTCATGAACATGGCCGGCGACTTCGCCAACATCGACGCCGCGTGGGATTTCGCCTCGGCGGGTGGTATCCCGATCACCGGCATCACCAGCGGCGGGGTGGTCAGCAAAATCCGAATGTCGCACGTTTGGGTCGAAGCGGCCGTGCCGCATTACCCGTCGCGCGGCGTCAAACCCGCGTCAAGCAAAAACCCGATCGACACCTGGGTACCCATAGACCCGAGCTACAAACAATACGACTACCTGCAAGGCATCGACGCAACTTCCATCGCCGGAATCAATGGTGAACAACTCGCCGACAACTTCATCAACAGCGGCACGGTGAACGAACAAGAAGGCTGGGTACAGGGGTTAAACAGCGACATCATCCAACAAGCCCAGGAAGAGGCGCAAAAGAAACTCGAAGCACACATCAACGGAATGCAAAACCCGACCGTCGGCGACGTGATCGGCGGCAGAACCATCAAACAGCAAACCCTGCCGTATCTGCCGGGAACCCTGCCCTACGTGACGGCGGCGAAAGGCGCGACCTACGCGCAACTGCCCGCCAATCTGCAAGTGAGAGTTACGCTAGGGCTGGGCTGGGACAGATACGACCAGAGTTATCTGCAAAGCAAAACGTATCCGCTGTATCAGTTAAATCAGCGGAGTATCACCATCAGTTTCAAACCGGCGAGCGCCACCGATGAGAACGCATTAAAGGCAATGATTCCTGAAAATCTCACCGATCCCAGCCAATTGCCGAGCTTCTTACCTTCAAGCATTTACGTTGTTCCAGAGATCAAGCGCGACGATGAAGTGTTGTTGAGTGCAGGAGTAATGGCGTTGGGCGAAGAAATCGCCATGGGCTACAACTTCCAAACCCCGACGCAAAATTATCTGAATTAGCAGGATAGCGTGATCGCGGGGAGCTATTTGGCATTGGGGGTGGTGGGGAGTAATCCGTCGCAAAAGACGTTTAGTGCGCTGCAAGCGAACTTGACGCAGACGAAGCAGATTCTGGAAACTGGAACCGATGCGCAAAAAGCGGCGTTGACGAGAGAAAGGTTAATCGGTGATATGGTTGAAGTTGGGGTACAAGGCTATTATGCGCAATTTATATCTCAGAGTAAAGCTATGAGCTTTCAGGCGAAAACAAGTCACTTGCCGTTGCCGATGGCAGGTACGTTCGGGTATGAGCCAAGCCAGAGGACTCTCTTGGGAATCAACAGGGGGATCGAAACGTGCGGTTTTTATATGAATGTACGAACGGTTCAAGCGGTTAAAGATCGGAATGGAGATAGCAGTAAAGCAAAACAATTGATGCTTCAGGTCGGAATGCTGAGTTCGGCGCTAGAGAACATTGTGCCAGAACAAATATTCACCGATCCGAACAGTGCGACCAAGCCGGAAGGTTTCTCAACGGCTAAAGCGTTGGGCTTGGCTATAGCGCAAGGCCAGAGAATCTACACCATCAGTCAGAAAAATCAGGCAACGGCATTGCCGGCGCTCCACTTGGATAGCTTGGCGATGAGCGAGATCAGAGATGCCTTGGCGTCGGGGAAAGAAGTAACTACTCATACAGACCAATTGACCGTCCCCGGTTATAAGGGTAGCGGTTACGCGATTACCGATCCGGTAACGGGCGAAGGCGTTTATAAAATTAGCGGTGGAAAAAACGGGGGGTTCGATGAAGGGGGCACTGATTCGGGTCTGTAAATCCAACTGTGTCAATCTTGCTTGATCATAACTCATTAACCGGCACCCTGTCCTCGCCAAAGACAATCTGAAAGACCTGCAAGGCAGGCTTCC
>JAITBX010000212.1 GCA_031283405.1 Burkholderiales bacterium
GGTAGTTGAGAGGTATGTTCGAAACCAGGGCCAACCCCAAGAGGATTTGAGACAGCTAAAACTTTTCTAATGGCACTTTCTAATACCCCGCGCTCTTGGCGCGGGGTCGTTTATTTGAAGCACGGTTCGCGCGGCGCGGTGACGCGCAACACGCAATCGGAATCTGCCCAGTGCAGCGTGTCGCCCACCTACACATCGCGCTCCAGCACGCCTTCAATAACGAGATTTTCTCCGACAAAGCCGGGCGGCAATTCATCTTCTGATTCATTCGCTGCCGACGGCGCGCCGTGCGCGCGTCTTTGCGCGCGCCAGAACGCATAGTGTTCGGAGGGATAAGCATAGACGGCTTTGTACAATCCGCCATGCGCGCTCAAATCCGCTTGCTCATCGCCCGCCAAACCCAACAGGTTCACGGCCACTGCGCTTTGCGCCGGACGCTTGACAATGCCCGAAAGCACGGCGCGCCCCGCTGTAACCAGCGGTTGGGCGTTGCCGATGCAAATGTGACGCAATCTGCCTTGAATTTCTGGCGGCGGCAAAATATTTTGCGCAATGATCACCGCTCGTTGGTCTTGTATTCGACGTAAGCGCGGTCGCGCGTTTGCATGAGGAAATCTTCAAACGCTTCGTCGCTCTTGCGTTGCCGCAGCGCTTGCCGCGCTTGTTCGTGCTGATGCTCTTTGGTGATGTCTTGTTGGCGGCGTTCGAGAACTTCGATCAGGTGCCAGCCGAACGGCGTGCGAATGATTTCCGACATTTTTCCGGGTTGCAGCGCGTTCATCGCCCGTTCGAAATCGGGCACGGTGTCGCCGGGGTTGAGCCAGCCCAGATCGCCGCCGCGCGAACTGGAGGCGTCTTCGGACATCAATCGCGCCACGGTTTCAAAAGTTTCGCCGCCTTCGATGCGTTGCCGCGCGCGTTCGATTTTTTGTCTGGCGTCTTCTTCGGAAGTGGTTTCTGACACGCGCGCCAGAATGTGACGCGCGTGCGTTTGTTCGACCACTTTCGGTTCGTTGCGGCTGCGCGTGTCGTTCAGTTTCAGAATGTGAAAGCCGGCGGGGCTGCGCAGGATGCCTGAAATCTGATCTTTTTTCATGTCGCGCACGGCGTCGGCGAAAAGGGTCGGCAGGCGCGCCAGCGTTCGCCAGTCGAGCGAACCGCCGGTCAGCGCATCGGAAGCATCGGACGTGGCGACGGCGGCTTGCGCGAAGTCGGCGCCGTCGCGCAATCTCTTGAGGATTTCTTCGGCACGGGTGTGACGCTCGTCGATGAGTTCGGGGCTGGCCTGATTGGGTACGCTGACGAGGATGTGCGAAATCAGGTATTCGTTTTCGCCGCCGGCCTGCGAATCGATCAGTTTGATGTAGGCATCGACTTCGGCGTCGGTCACGACGGTGTGGCTGTCCACTTCGCGGTCGCGCAAACGTTGAAGAGTCACTTGTTTGCGCAATTCTTCGCGGTAAAACGGAAACGGAATGTTCTCTTTCGCTAACGCCTCGCGCAATTCGTCGAGAGTCATTTTGTTGTCTTGCGCGACGCTGTTGATGGCGCGATCAATCATCGTGTCGTCAACGCGGATGCCGGTTTCTTTGGCGAATTGCATCAGCGCTTTTTCGGTAATCAGGCGCTCGATGATTTGATGTTCGAGTTCGCCTTCGGGCGGCGGCGTGACATTGGCGGCTTTCATCCGTTTCAGGATGACATTTTTTTGCGCTTCGATGTCGTATCGGGTGACGGCTTCTTCGTTGACGATCAGAATGATGCGGTCGAGCATTTTTGAGGTCGCCGCTGTTGACGCTTGCGTTTGTGTTTGCGTCTGCGGCGGCGGTGTTTGCGGCGGCGCAGACGCAGCAGCAGCGGGGCTGTCCGTCGCATGAGCGGTGAACGACAACGCGCCCGCAACAGCAGCGATGAACAAACAAGAGAGAGGCGTGCGGTAAGGTTTCATGGCGAGCCTTAAAATTCAGGGTAAGTCGTATAGCCGGGGTTTTTGTCGCGCCGCGACGGATCGTCGGAAGTCGTGTAGCCGGGGACGCTGCGACGCAACACTTCAAGCGGCGACGGACCGACGCGCCCCAAGCCGCTCAACTCCAGTTGCAGGAAAAAGGAGGTGTTGGTTTGATTGACAGTCGTGGCCAAACGGTGGATGGCGGCGCGAATGATCCAGCAATTGGCATTGTATTCGACGCCGCCGATAACCTCCAGTGTTTTTGAATCAACGAGAGAATAATTCCAGCGCGCTACTGCGTTCCAGCGCGCCGACAAGGGCCATTGCGCGGCGAGATCAAATTGTTTCAGTTCGGTCAGCCCTTTTTCCGGGTCTTGAAATTGCCGCGTGTAACGCCAACTGCCGGATAAAACTTTTCCGGGCGCTGGCATCCAGCGGACGCTGAGGTTGAATTGTTCGTATTGGGCGGTATCAAAATTGTACTGAGCCAGCGCCGACGCCGACCAAGTGTGCGACAACCGCGCTTCGGCGCCGAACAAAAAATCGGAGCTGTCGGCAGAACGCGGCACTTCGCCTGGCAGCACGACGCGCTGATCGGAAAAATAAAAACGCTGGCCTGCCATCAGCCGCAGAATTTCAGCGCCGCTGTCGGCGAGAATACGCGACGTCAGCGCCAGCGTCAGTTGGTTGGCGTCGCCGAAACGGTCGCTGCCGATGTAGCGGTTTTCGCTGAACAACTGCGAGAAATTGAAATCATCAATTGTGGTGTCGAACACCGGCAGATTGTCCTGATTGCGATAAGGCGCGTAAACATAAAAGGCGCGCGGTTCCAGCGTTTGCACATAACGATTGCCGAAGAGCGAACCTTCGCGCTCGAAAGTCAAACCGCCGTCGAAGCTCATCACCGGAATGGAAACACCCATCGTTTTGTCAGCCATCGGCGTGGGAGTGGGCGTGTTGGCGTCGAGCCAGTAATTGCGTTGCTGAATGCCGGCGCGGGCGATGGCGAACCATCCCAACTCCTGTTTTTTCCAAGCGAGCGTCGGTTGAACCACGAAACGCTCTCCCTGCGTCAGATTGATGTGCGTGAAGCGCGTGTATTCGGCAAAACCCGAAAGACTCAGATCGAAAGGACGCAGACTCGGCGTCATCCATTCGCTCATGTTGACCAGTAACTGCGGCGCGCGGTTGTACGGCGGTTGAATGTAAGCGCTGCTGTCTTGCAAGGTTTGAAAATTCTGCACGCGCGCCAGCGCCGAAAAGGGGCCTTGAAACACGCGAATGCCCGCCTCGCGCGACAACGTGGTTTGCGACGTGATCGCCAATCGGTCGGCGAGGTCGGCAAAATAATTGTCGTCGGAAACTTTGGTGGCATCGACGTAAGCGTTCGCCCACGAGAACAATCCTTGCTCGTGCTTCCACGATACGAGATAACGCGATTCGGTCGTTTGCCGGTCGTTCGGAAGATATTCGCCGTTGAACTCACCGCGCATCGACCAATCGCCGCCAAAGAGATAACGAAGTTGTCCGTTCAACTGCAAGCCGCGTTTGGTCATCAGCCGCGGCGCGAGCGTGGCGTCGTAGTTGGGCGCAAGATTGAAGTAATAAGGTACCGCAAACTCGAAACCGCGCGCGTTCGACGAGCCGAGCGTCGGCGCAAGAAAACCGGATTTGCGATCGCCGTTCAACGGAAATTCGATCCAGGGTGAATAGAAGAGCGGCACATTCATGAAGCGAATCGACGCTCCGTAAGCAGTGCCGACGGAACGCTGAGTATCGATCTTCATCGTGTCGGCGTACAGAAACCAATCTTCGTGCGGCGCTTGGCACGTGGTGAAACGTCCCTTGCTCAAAGTGTAAACATCGGGGTCGTCGAAAGTGAGCACCTGCGCATCGCCGCGACCGCCGACTTCATCGACGTAAAACGCCGGCGATTGCAATGTGCCGGTCGCCGCGCCGCGCGTGTAATCGATCTCCGGCCCCGAAACCCAACTGCCGTAGCGGCGCATCACCACATTGCCGCGCGCTTGCAACGTATCAGTGTCCTGATCGTAGCGCATCCAGTCGGCGAGCAAGGTTTCCCGATGTGTGCGCAATTCGACGTGGCCACTGGCTTCGATTTGCCCGCGCGTACTTTCGGTGCGGTCGGCGCGCAGAAAGACAGCGCCCTGTTCGCCTTTTTCATGCGAGAAAGACGGCGGCGCAGCAAACGGCGTGTTTTTGTTTTCCTGCGGGCGTCGCGTCATCGTTTCAAACGGCGACAACTCACGCGCTTCGCGCAGCTTGAGCGAAGGCGCGTCGGTGACAACACCATTGGGTTCAGTCTCAGTCGATTGCGCAAACGCCACGGACGCCGAAAAGGCCCACACGCCGCCGGCGCTGACCGCGATGAAAAGCGTTGGTGGGATCGCCCGTTGCAAGATTCGCCACAATGACATGAAAATCGACGCCGACATGTAAAATAAGCTATTCTAGCCGACTCGATGGCTTTCGTTGCCATCGGCGGGTTTTCGTTGAGACACGCCTTGACGTTAGAACAGCTTTTTTGCGATTTTTCATGCCCTCATCGCCTTTCTTTTCCGCTCCCCCCCGCTCGGTCGCGTTGACCGCCTGGCTGGATGCGCTGTTCAGTGACGCGCCTTATGCCATGACGCCCACTTCAGCCGACGCCAGTTTCCGCCGCTATTTTCGCGTCACCTTTCAGGCGTCGCCGACGTTATCAAAACCCTATGCGGAGCAGCCTTCGTTGATCGTGATGGACGCGCCGCCCGGCAAAGAAGATTGCCGCCCGTTCATCAAAGTTGCGGGCTTATTGCGCGGCTGCGGCGTCAACGCGCCGGAAGTTATCGCGCAAGATTTGGCGCAAGGTTTTTTATTGCTCTCCGATTTGGGTGACGTCACTTATCAGATCGCGCTGGAGCGCGGCGCCAACGCGCAAGCGTTGTACAAAGATGCGATTGCGGCGCTGGTCACTTCGCAGCGCGATATCAACGCTCAAGTGTTGCCCGCTTACGATGAAACCTTGTTGCGCCGCGAACTCGATTTGTTTCCTGATTGGTTCGTCGCCCGACATTGCGGCCATGAATTACGCGACGATGAACGAGCGATGCTGGAGCGCACGTTTGCGTTGCTGATCGCGGTGGCGCGCGCGCAACCGCAAGTGTTCGTGCATCGTGATTACCATGTTCGCAATCTGATGGACGTTGCGGAAAATCGCCCCGGCGTTCTCGATTTTCAGGATGCAGTGATGGGGCCGATCACTTACGATTTGGTGTCGCTGTTGCGCGATGCGTATGTGGCGTGGGACGAAGAGCAGCAACTCGATTGGGCGATTCGCTATTGGGAGCGCGCTCGCGCTGCCGGTTTGCCGGTGGCGATGCGTTTCGACAATTTTTGGCGCGACTTTGAATGGATGGGCGTGCAGCGGCATCTGAAAGTCGTCGGAATTTTTGCGCGCTTGTGGCATCGTGACGGTAAAGATGCATACCTTGCCGATGTGCCGCGCGTGCTGAATTATCTGCGACACGCTTGCGCGCGTTACGTTGATCTGACGCCGTTGCTGCATTTTCTTGACACGCTTGAGAAATACGAAACGAAATGAAAGCGCGCGCGATGATTCTGGCAGCAGGCCGCGGCGAAAGAATGCGGCCGCTGTCCGACCACACGCCGAAACCTCTGTTATTGGCAGGCGGAAAACCTTTGATCGTCCGGCAGATCGAAGCGCTGACGCGCGCCGGCTTTCGCGAAATCGTGATCAACGTCGCCTGGAAAAGCGACGAGATTGAAGCGGCGCTGGGCGACGGCGCGGCGTGGCGCGTTCGCCTTCTTTATTCGCGCGAAAACCCGGCGCTGGAAACAGCGGGCGGCATCGCGCATGCGCTACCGCTGCTTGAACCGGGGCCGGTATTGATCGTCAGCGCCGATGTCTGGAGCGCTT
>JAITBX010000036.1 GCA_031283405.1 Burkholderiales bacterium
AGATGCGCTTCCACTCCAAAGATGTGCAAGGCGGGCGCTCCGGCCCGAAGCGCTTGGTCGGACCTTTGCCGAAATTCCCGCCTTCGAGACTGTGCGACGTTTCGCATTTGAAGAAAGCCCGCTCGATCATGAGATGGGGAGGTGGCTCATATTTACTGGCGGTTGTCGTTGAAAGCACAGCATCCGACGACACAGAATCCGGCGACGCAGCGTCCGACACTATCGCCACTTGCCGCGTGCTCATCCAGCCCACGACGATCAACAGCAACGACAAAACGATCCATCCGATATTGCCGCGCATCGTTCACTCCTTCCGTGTTGATATTGGCGCCATCCCCAGCGCCCGCATCCATTCGGCCAGCGCGCGTTGTTCGGGCGTACCGGCGGCGCAAGCAGCGTACAGCGCGGCGTGCGATTCCGGGCGATGTTGATTGAGCTTGAGTTTGCATTGCCAATCGTTCACCGTCAACTCGAACGCAACGGTGCCGCCGAGCATCTTGTGTTGAAAATCGGCGTCCAGTTCGCGCCACTGTTGCGCGTAAGCGGGTTCGTGGTCGCCGATCAACGCTTTGAGCAGACGATCCTTGCCGGCTGCGTCGTCGTGCGCCAGCAAGCGCGCCGTCACAGCGCAATGTACCGCCAGATAATCCCAGGTTGGCGCACGCAAAGAATCGGGATACACGTCGGGCGACATGTAAGCGTTCGCGCCAAGAAATGTGACCGTGGCGCGCGGCCGCGCCGCCAAATGTTGCCACGCCGGATTGAGCCGCGCCACATGGCCCAGCAAAGTGAAAGCATCGCCCTCCTCCACCAGATGCAGCGGCAAATGAGTGACGAAAGGTTGACCCTCGTCGTCCAGCGTAATCAAGCTGGCAAAAGGATACTCGCGCATCAATTGCGCGGCGATGCGCGGATCGTGATTGGCGAATTGAGGTGGGTTGTACATGAAATTTTCTTACTGCGATGAAACGTTAGTTATGAATAGTAGGCACCGAAAAAATCGGCCAATACATGGACACGACAAACATAGGGAGTACGACAGCAACGCATAGGATTCCAAAAAGTGCCGCCATCAAAGAGCGAGAAGATGGGTTAGGCCAAAACTTCCACAGAAAAAAAGCAATGATCGGAAGAATCAGAAAAGCCCAACGAAACTGAATGAAAAAACAGGTCATGGCGAGAAGTTGCGCTCCTATGTCGTTGAGCGCTCTTTCAAATATTGGGGACACAATGACGATCAAACCGGCAACGATCGTTGAACACAGCAAAGAAAAAACGAGTACGAAGCAATCGGAGCGCCGAGACTTTTTCATGAGATTGAATTCATCGGCTCACCGGAGTAAAAGGAATGCCCGCCGACGGGTTTCGCTGCATGCGCCGTCTGCATTTTGTAAATCCTGCTGATGATGGCGATCAGAATGAGGGTCAACGGAATGTCGGAAATGTCCGAAAGTTGGGTGACAATATTCGATGTTATCAGCTCATCGATTTCTTCTGCTCTGAGTATCAGGCGAAAGGCAGCTTGTCCGAGGATGTTGGAGACAATCCAGAAAAACCACCACCACGGCAGCAATGAAGACGCCGATTGAGGTTTCCACGACTGCGGATCAACGCTGGCTTTCCATATTTCTTTCATTGCCTGATAAGGCTTCCATGAGCTGAGTATCGGTATGAAGTACCAGCCGACCGACCACCCCGGCGTAAAAGTCATGCCTTCCGCGCCGAGCCGGCGAGCGTTGTCGTTGGCGCGATAAATCCATTTCAACACGAGAACAATCGAGGTGAAAAAAAGAAGCGCCTGAATAATGCCGATAAAAGCTTGCCGCGTATCGCTGGCTTCCGCCGCCGCATCGGCCAACTCCGGAGAGGGAAAAGCATCGTTCTTGAGATTCACGAGCACTTGGTATTCGAGCAGGTTGAAAAGAATGGCGACCACGCCTACGACCACCTGTGCGTACAAAATCCAAACCGTCCATTTCGTCAGACGGGTCGAGTCCTTGAAGCCTTGTTGATTTTCCGGCATTTGAGATTGTCCTTTGCGATGAGGTGGCGCGTAAGAGGGAGGCGCTGGTTCATAGACTACATTGAAGGAGATCGGTACGCAAGCCCAACGGGACGCCGAAGGCGGCGTCCCCTACGGCGTCACGATTTCTCATTTCCCGACATCTTCACCGCAACCGGCCTCTCCGGCTCCCATGTGATCAAATCCTTGCAGCGTCAGACAATTGCTCTGTTTACTGCAATCTTGAATGTCGATGGTCATGATGTTGGGAGAAAAGGGTTTCCCCGCCGGAAGGCCAAACGCGCTTCGGATATCGCGTTCATCGACTTTGCGGTTAAAAACGAAATTGACCGATCGCAATTCGCCGTGTTCCCACTCCAACTCGATGGACTTCAACAAGGGATGTACGCGCTGCGCCAGCCGCTCAGGAAATTTTGGCCCTTCGTAATAGCTGCTCGTGTTTTTGCAAGGGCCGCCGGTGTTCGCATAGTTTTTCAGAGCGCAATTGAATTTCTTATCCTTGTAGCCGAATTCCTTTTCTAAAAAGCAGCCGAATTTGTCTGCGGGCATTCGCAGCCAAGAGAGCACATCATGGTTGGATTTGGGGATGGCTCTCGATTCTGCCGCGAACGCGGTTGAAAAGAATACCGACAGAAGCAACCCGATGATGAGATTGAATTTCATGTTTTCGCGTTCGATATTGAAGGAGCGCCAAAGGTCATGAATACGAGCGCATCGCCGTCAGGTCCGCAATAAGCGCCCTGCCCTCCGCCCAGCTTGCAAGCCAACGCTGTGAAATCCCACCCTTCCGCTTCTGTACATTGAAACTTGCGGGCGCTGAATTGGGTGACGCCATGTTTCTCGCCGTATGCCCTGACCGCCTCGGCATGAGCACACAGCTTCGCCGGAATCGAATCGTTAGCCCATGCCCAGAGCCATGTTCCGTCGCCCTTATAGATGGTTCCAATAACTTGAAGCGATGCTCGCGCTTGAAATTCCTCGGAGGTGAAGACGATTTCTCCGGCTTCGAGATCAGCTGTCCAAGCGGCTTCGCTGAGGTGAAAAAGCCGATTGTGCGACGCGGTTTTCATCGCGAGTTCTTCTCTGCTGCGCACAAGAAGCAAGGGGTAAGGCAAATCAGCATCAGCGCTTGCAGTGTCTGGTTTGTCAAAGAATTTTCCAAAGATATTCATCGCATTCGCGCCCTTGAATAAAAGGAGCATCTAGCCGCCAAGATACGCCGCTTTGATCTCCGGCTTGTGCAGCAATTCTTCGGCAGGGCCTTCGGCGATGATTTCGCCGGTATCCAGCACATAGCCGCGGTCGGCCACTTTCAGCGCCATGTGTGCGTTTTGTTCGACGACGATGATGGTCAGTCCTTCTTCGGTGTTGAGTTTTTTCAGGGTGCGAAACATGTCGTACATGATGAGCGGCGCGAGTCCCATCGACGGTTCGTCGAGCAGCAGCACGGAGCATTTGGTCATCAGCGCGCGGCCGACGGCAAGCATTTGTTGTTCACCGCCGGAAAGGGTGTCGCTGCGTTGCCGCGCCCGTTCGGCGAGACGCGGAAAGAGGTCAAAGATGCGTTGAATTTCTTTGTCGATATCTTCGCCCTTGCGCGTCCATGAAGCCAGTTGCAGATTCTCCATCACGGTGAGGTTGCCAAAGATGCGGCGGCCTTCGGGCGCGAGGGTCATTCGGATGTCGGAGACGACGCGATGCGCGGGCATGCCGAAAATGGAAACATCGTCAAAGGTGATGTCGCCGCCGGTGACGACAGGAGATTCCGGCGGCGGCAATCGCATCAGCGCTTTGAGCGTGGTGGATTTGCCGGCGCCGTTGCTGCCGATCAGCGTAACGATTTCTCCTTTTTCCACATGGAAGGAGATGCCGTGCAGCGCTTCGATTTTGCCGTAGGCGGCTTTGAGATTGCTGACGCGCAACATCAGATTGTGTCGTCCCCTAGATAAGCTTTGATAACGTTGGGGTTGTTCCGGATTTCTTCCGGCGTCCCCGACGCAATGACGCAACCGAAATCAATCACGGTCAAGCGCTGGCACAAGCTCATAACCACTTTCATTTGATGTTCGATCATCCAGATCGACAGTTTGAATTTGTCGTGTATCCAGCGAATGTGGCGAATGAGGTCTTCGACATCCGCCGAATTCAATCCCGCCGCCGGTTCGTCGAGCAGAAGCAGGCGCGGTTTGCTGACGAGCGCGCGCGCCAATTCAACACGGCGTTGCAAACCATAAGGAAGATTCCTGGGAAACTCTTCGGCGTAGTCCGAAAGTTCCATGATCTCCAGCACTTCGCGCGCGTGGTTTTCGATGTCCTTCTCCGACTGGATGTAGCGTTTCATGCGCAGAATGGCGTTCCAGAAGCCGTAGCCGAGCCAGGCGTATCCGGCCAGACGAAGATTGTCCAGCACGGTCATGTTGTTCCAGAGGCGAATGTTTTGAAAAGTGCGCGCCATGCCGAGCGCGGTGATCTGGTGCGGCTTCAAGCCGTTGAGCCGTTTTCTGTCGAAGACGACGCTGCCTTCGGTCGGTTTGTAGAAACCGGAAACGATGTTGAAGACGGTGGTTTTGCCGGCGCCGTTGGGGCCGATCAAGCCGACGAGTTCGTACTCCTCCATTTGAAAGGAGAAATCCGAGAGCGCTTGAAGTCCACCGAAGCGCTGGGTAAGGCTGAAGATGTTGAGAAGCGGCATGTCAGTTATTCACCCAAACTCATTTCAGCGTGAACCATCGCCTCAGGCGCGGGAAAACGTGCGTCAATTCGCGGTTGCCGAGCAACCCTTCCGGTCGGAATTGCATGAGCAAAATCAGCATGAGCGGAATGAAAACCCATGTCCACACTTGATCGAGTTGATAATTGTCGGGCAACACGTGAACGGAGTGGAGACTGTCGTTGAGCCAGGGGAGGGCGAAGCGCAAAATTTCCAGCAAGAAGGTAACCGCCACCGCCGCGATCAACACGCCCGAAATGGAACCCATACCTCCCAGATACACCATGACCAATCCTTCGGTGGATTTGAGAATGCCGAAAGCTTGCGCGTTCACATAACCGTAAACGTGCGCGTACAACACGCCGGCCATGCCGCCGAGTCCGGACGACACCATGAAGGCCATGATTTTGACGCAGTTGGTGTTGATGCCCATCATTTCCGCCGCGACTTCATTCTGACAAACGGCGGAGACGCCTTTGCCGTAGGTGCTGGTCATCAAGCGGCGAACGACCATCACGCAAACGAAAACGCCGAACAGCGTCCACATCAGCATCCACGGCAAATCCACCAAGTCCGTCATCGCGT
>JAITBX010000058.1 GCA_031283405.1 Burkholderiales bacterium
CTCAGCAGTATAGCCGATTGGGAAATGCGCTCTGACCGGAACCCGACCGCGCGGCTAGAATGTACCCCTAGAAGTATAGCCGATTGGGAAATGCGCTCTGACCGGAACGCACTCCGCCCGCACAACCTAACCTACACGAGTATAGCCGATTGGGAAATGCGCTCTGACCGGAACTTAATGAAGCGTTACGCAAAGAGCGTGACGAGTATAGCCGATTGGGAAATGCGCTCTGACCGGAACTGGATGCAAATGCATGGGCTAACCCAAAGCTCTCATTAAGAGCTTTGGGCGAAAACACAAACGGAACGTTCTTCGTTCCTTATGTTTCAATAATGATGCGATAGCGTTTACAGCGTCTCCGACGCATAATCGGCCAACCTCGAACGCTCGCCGCGCGCCAGTGTGATGTGGCCGGCGTGTTTCCAGTTTTTCATTCGGTCAACGACATACGTCAGCCCCGAATTGCCTTCGGTGAGATAAGGAGTATCGATTTGAGCGAGGTTGCCGAGGCAGACGACTTTGGTGCCGGGGCCGGCGCGGGTAATCAGCGTTTTCATTTGTTTTGATGTCAGGTTTTGCGCTTCGTCGATAATCAGAAATTTTTTGACGAAGGTGCGGCCACGCATGAAGTTGAGACTTTTGATTTTGATATGAGCGCGCAGCAGGTCGTGGGTGGCGGCGCGCCCCCAAGCGCCGGCGTCTTCTTCGGTTTGATGCAGCACATCCAAGTTGTCTTCGAGCGCGCCCATCCACGGCGTCATCTTTTCTTCTTCGGTGCCGGGGAGAAAACCGATGTCCTCGCCGACCGGAATGGTGACGCGGGTGATGATGATTTCGGTGTATTTTTTGAATTCGAGCGCCAGCATCAATCCGGCGGCCAGCGTCAGCAGCGTTTTGCCGGTTCCGGCTTGGCCGGCCAGCGTGACGAGATCGATCTCCGGATTCATCAGCAGGTTCAGAGCGAAGTTTTGTTCGCGGTTGCGGGCGGTGATGCCCCACACGGCGTTTTTGGCGTGGGTGTAATCCTTGATGGTTTGTAGAACGACGCTTCCCGCGTCGACTTCTTTGACGGTTGCGTAGAAGGGCGCTTCGTTGGTGCGTTCGAGATACACCATTTCGTTGAGATGCAACGCTGCTGTCAGCGGGCCGGTAACGCGGTACAACGTATGGCCGCCCAATTGCCACGACTCCATGCCTTTACCGTGCGTGTCCCAGAAATCCTGCGGCAGTTCGGTCGCGCCGGTGTAGAGCAGATCGGAATCTTCGAGAACTTTGTCGTTGAAGTAATCTTCGGCGTTTAGACCCAGCGCTTGCGCCTTGATGCGCATATTGATGTCTTTGGAGACGAGAAAGACATCGCGCTCGGGATATTGTTCGCTGAGGTGTTTGACGATGGCGAGAATCTGATTGTCGGCGCGCGCCGCCAGAAAGGGCAGCGTCGAGGGCGGAATCAAATCGGTTTGCAGAAAGAGCGAGCCGGTCGCCTGAAACGCGCCGTTCGGCGGCATGAGCGCGATGCCGGAAGCAATGCCGTTTTTTTTCTGCGCGATGTGGCGCGTGATCAGTTCGTCGAGAAAACGCGAGGCTTGTCGCGCATTGCGGGCGAGTTCCGAATTGCCTTTTTTGTGAGCGTCGAGTTCTTCAAGCACCAGAATCGGGAGATAGATATCGTGCTCCTGAAAACGGAACAGCGAAGTCGGGTCGTGCAACAGTACGTTGGTGTCGAGGACGAAAAGACGGGCAGCTTTGGGCGCGTGCAAACGGCGGCGGGCAACTTTGGCGTTCATTGATTATCGGTCGATTCAGATCAGGGCAAGTTCAAAATAAGGGTAAATGGTAACACGATGATTTCGGGATGCGGCGATTTGCTATTCGGCGGCTTTAGCGCGAGCATGGGCGCGCAAACGGCGGCTTTCTTTGGGGTCACAACGCAAAGGCTGCAACCATTCGACACGATCGCCGTCATGAAGCGCCGTGACGGGTTCGACGCGCCGTCCGAAAATGGCGCAGCCCGAAAAAGTATTTTCATCCGGCGGAAACGCGCCCGAAGCGCGAGCTTCCTTGATTGCATCGGCGACAGTGCTGCCGCTCGGCATCTGAAAGTTGCGCATGATGGGCTGGTTTTGAATGACGCAAACGACGGAAATGTTGATCCTTTTACTCATGTTTATTTCTGCTTTATAACTGCGAAAGAACGCTTCGATACGGGTATAATGAACAACTGTTTTAATCCGTGCCGCCTCATGTCCATTGTCGATAACCGAAAAGCTTTTCACGACTATTTTATCGAAGAACGCTTTGAAGCGGGTTTGGTTCTCAATGGTTGGGAAGTTAAGGCGGCGCGCGGGGGGCGGGCGCAACTCAAAGAGGCGTATGTCGTTATCCGTAACGGCGAGCTGTGGTTGCTGGGCGCGCACATTACGCCGCTGACGTCGGCTTCGACGCATGTTCACGCCGAACCGACGCGCACCCGCAAATTGTTGATGCACGCCAAAGAAATCCAGCGCTTGATCGGACAGGTGGAGCGCGCCGGCTATACGTTGATACCGATCGATCTGCATTTCAAGAGTGGCCGGATCAAGCTGGAAATCGGTTTGGCCAAAGGAAAAAAGCAGCACGACAAGCGGCAGTCGGAAAAAGAACGCGAATGGAACCGCGAAAAGCAGCGGTTGTTGCGGGATCGTCCGGGAAAGACGCGCTGAGTAAAAACATGAAAATTCTGGTGCCGGTAAAAAGAGTGATCGACCCTTCCTTCAAAGTGCGCTTGAAGCCCGACCATTCGGGGCTTGATATGGCGTACATGAAAATGGTGACGAATCCCTACGACGAAGCGGCGCTTGCTGCGGCCTTGCAATTCAAGGAACAAGACGCCAAGACGCAGGTGTTGACAGTTTCGTGCGGCGCCGAAGACAGCGTGGAAACATTGCGCACGACACTGGCGATGGGCGCGGACGAAGCCTTGTTTATCGAGGCGCGTCAGGCGATGTCAACGCTGGTGCTGGCGCGCATATTGAAAGCGGTGGCGGTGCGCGAAAATTGCGATATGGTGTTGATCGGCCGTCAGGGCATGGGCAGTGACGGCAATCAGGCCGGGCCGATGCTGGCGATGTTGCTCGGTTGGCCTTTCGTGCCGTTCGCCGAAACGTTGACTATCGAAGGCAGGCGCGTGAGCGCGCGTTGCAAAACCGATCACGGCTTTGAAATGCTTGAAACGACTTTGCCGGTGCTGGCCAGCGTCGAAATCGGAATTGCCGCGCCGCGTTATGTTTCCATGCCCATGCTGATGAAGGCCAAGAAAAAACAAATTCCGAGCGTGACGGCGGACGAGCTTGGCATCGATATGAAAATGAATGTGGCCGTCGTTCAGTTGCGCGAGCCGCCGGAGCGTCGCCGTGGCGTCATGTTGCCCGATTCGGCAACGCTCGTCGAGCGTTTGCGCGACATGCAAATTATTTAAAGGCCGACAGGGGTAACGCGCGATGATGGTATTGGTGCTGGCCGAACACGAAGACGGGCAACTGGACGCGGCGACGCGCAGCGCCGTGTCGGCGGCGCGTTTACTCGGAAACGACGTGCATGTTCTGGTGACGGCAAGCGAAGTCCACGCTGAAACCCTGGCGCGGCAAGCTGCCGCCATCGACGGCGTCACCCGCGTCAAACGCATCGCGGCCAACCATCTCGAAGCGCAACTGACCGAAGACTTGGCGGCGCAAACACGAGTCGTGCTGGAGCGCGGCGGCTACCGCTACGCGATGATGTCGAGCAGCTACAAAGGCAAACGGGTGATGCCGTATCTGGCGGCGCTGTGCAACACTGATCTCACCACCGATATCATCAAAATCGAAAGCGAAGACACCTTTGTGCGGCCGGTGTACGCCGGAAGTTTGCGAGTCGTCGAGCGCTTGAAAGGCGCGGTCAAGCTGCTGACCGTTCGCGCCAGCGCTTTTCCTCCCGCCGGCGTGCAAGCGCGGGCGACGCCGATTGAAATGTTGACGCCGCTGCCGTCGGCGCTGACGCCGCCCTATGCGATTCGCCGCGTGGGACGCAGCAGCCAAAGCTCGCCGCGACCGGAATTGTCGCGGGCGCGAATCGTGATCGGTTGCGGACTCGGCGTGAAAAAAGACGATATGGATGTTGTCGAAAAACTGGCGGGCAAACTCAACGCGGCGATCGGCGTGAGCCGCGGCGTCGTCGAAGAAGGCATGGCATCGAGTGAATACCTGCTGGGACAAACCGGAAAAATCATCGCGCCGGAACTTTATATCGCCATCGGCATTTCCGGCGCCGTCCAACACATGGCCGGCGTCAAGGATAGCAAAGTGATCGTGGCGATCAACAAAGACCCGCAAGCGCCGATTTTTCAGATCGCCGATTACGGCGTTGTCGGCGATGCGCGCGACGTGATTCCGGCGCTGATTGGGGCGATTTGAGTTTCAGGAATCAAGAATCAGGGATCAGGATGTAGGGACACGGCGTGTCGTGCCCCTGCGGTTTGCGAGAGAGGAAGCGCGCAGCACACAGGATTTGAGGCAACACCCATGCAAACGTGGCACATTGTTATCATCATGGCGATAGTCTGTGCGATGATCATCGTTGCGATATTTGTGCTTCCTTATCTGACGGTGAAGATGACGTTGCCGGGATGGTGGATCATCAAATTCTTCTTGATCTTTGTCGTGCTGTTGATGGTTCTGAGCTTGTTCTTGCCGAAATTCGTGAGCATTTCTGCGGCGTCGGCGATTGCAATCATCTTCCTGCTCAAGCGCGAACGTTAGAGGGTATGCGGGTAAGCCTTTAGCCGTGAGCGATCGGCGAGATGTAGGGGCACGGCGCAAAGTTGTGAAATCAAAAATGATGGACTTCGCTTGCGCGCTTCCATTGGCCTACATGCGTTGATGAAATACCCGGGCTTTTCCTTCCCTCGGCTCATCAACCGGACACTGCCAGAGCATTTGATGTAAGTCAAGGAAAGTCTTTTAAAACTCTTTTCGGCTTGTAATATTGCAGTAAGTGCGTATGGT
>JAITBX010000043.1 GCA_031283405.1 Burkholderiales bacterium
GACACTTGGATGTTTGAAGAACGAGCGAACCCAATCAGGTTGAGCGGCGATATTGGCCAATTGCGCGTGTACGCCTCATTCAGTCCAATTCCAATAAGAAACGAGCGAACCACCTCTGATTTCCGAGAAGCCGCAAACTCATTAACTGCCCATTTCACTACCTCATCGTGATCCATACGACACGAATCGAACACCAGCCCTTTCTTTCTTGCATAAGAAAAATCTTCTTTGGACATGTTTTCCGGCGCAAGCAGATCATACGACATCAGTATCTTCAATGCCTTGGGATCAATAGCTTTCATCGGTATCTTTTCCCGGACTCAAGAGTCGTAGCCATCATTGCATTGCTGAGTTTTGTGCGGCTTCACCGCATTCCGCTACGCGGAACCAGCCTTCGGCCTTGTGCTTTGCTCTACCCAGCTTACGCTCATTCCTCTTTCTTTTTCTTCGTTGACCGCCGTCTTCCGGTTGTCGCGCCCGGGCTGTTTTCTTTCGCGCTGCTGGTGCTGCCGTGATCGGCGGCGGTTTCCGTTTGTTTGGTTCGCTTCATCAAGAGCGCCGGCACGGGGCGTTGTTTGGAGGCCAGGCCGCGCCCCAAGGTGGCGATGCGTTGGCGGGTCAAGGCGGCGTTTGCCGAGGTTTCGTTTTTGGCAGAAACGCGCGTTGCGGTTTTTTTCGGCAACGGCTGATCGGGGTTTTTGGCGTAGGCTGCATCGCGTTCTTCCTGCTGCGATGAACGCCCTGCGCGTTCTTGCCCGCCATGCTCTTCCTGACGCGAGCGCCCTGCGCGCCGCGTGTCCGTTGTTTTGTCGTCTTCGCGCGCGCGGGCAGCGCTGCCGCGTGCAGTGCCGCGAGTAGCGCGTCCTGATGACGCGCTGTCGCTCTCACGAGCGCTGCGGGCATGAGCCGCGGCGCGATGCGCGGTTTCCAGCACGCCCGCTTCGATTTCGGCGCGTTCGATTTTTTTGCGGATCAGTTTTTCGATTTCGATGAGGTATTTTTCTTCTTCGGGCGACACCAGCGAGATCGCTTCGCCTTCGGCGCCGGCGCGACCGGTGCGGCCGATCCGGTGAACGTAATCCTCTGGAACGTGCGGCATTTCGTAGTTGATCACCATCGGCAGTTCTTCGATGTCGAGGCCGCGCGCTGCCACGTCGGTCGCCACCAATATCTGCGTTTTTCCTTCCTTGAATTTTTCCAATGTCGCCAAACGCGCCGATTGAGTTTTGTCGCCGTGGATCGCTTCTGCCGCCAAACCCGCTTTTTCGAGCAGCCGCGCCAGTCTCGAAGCACCGTGCCGCGTGCGAACAAAGCACAGGGTTTGCCACAGGTTGCGCGATTTGACGAGGTGTTCGAGCAGCGCGCGCTTTTGATCGGAGGGGCAATGGTACGCGCTCTGTTTGACCGTTTCCGCCGCTGCGTTGCGACGCGCCACTTCGATCAGCTTCGGCGCTTTCAGCATGTCTTCGGCGAGCTTTTTGATGTCCGCCGAGAAGGTCGCTGAGAAGAGCAAACTTTGCCGCTCTTTCGGCAGATGTTTCATGATGCGCCGGATGTCGGGAATGAAACCCATGTCGAGCATCCGGTCGGCTTCGTCGAGCACGAAAAACGCCACTTGCGACAGCGACACGGTTTTCTGTTCGAGATGATCGAGCAGACGCCCGGGCGTTGCGACCAGTATTTCGACGCCTTTTTTGAGCACCGGAATTTGCTGGTTGATATTGACGCCGCCATAGACGACGGTCGAGCGCAGGCCGGTATATTTGGCGTAAGTCTGCACCGCCGCTTCAACTTGAATCGCCAATTCGCGGGTCGGCGTCAGCACCAGCGTGCGCACCGGATGCCGCGCCGGCGACGGGCTGGTGTTGGCATACGGCATCATTTTATGCAACAGCGGCAGGGTGAAACCGGCGGTTTTGCCGGTGCCGGTCTGCGCGCCGCCCATCACATCATGCCCGGCCAGGACCACGGGAATGGCTTGGCTCTGAATCGGCGTCGGCGTCGTATAGCCGGCTTCTTCGACCGCTTTCAGCACTTCCGGGCACAGCCCCAACTCGGCAAAACTCATTTCACTCAACGAAAACTCCTGTACTTATCTTTACTTCCGCGTTCTCACGAAAGCCGCATGAGGGTATAAACTACATAATTACCGGCAACTATACCGGAAACCTTCCGGAAACTGAAAAAAACGTGGCGCGACTTCGGTAAAAAATGATACATTTGCGGCCTTTCTGCGGCGCTCAGAGTTTTCATTTTGACCCGTCGCCGTCATAGCGCCCCGTTCAACCGAATTTATTTATGTCCTCCCGTCAGTTACGCAACATCGCTATCATTGCCCACGTCGATCACGGAAAAACCACGCTGGTTGACAAGCTGCTTGTCCAATCCGGAACTTTCGCCAAACATCAGGCCGTCAGCGAACGGGTGATGGACAGCAACGACATCGAGCGCGAACGCGGCATTACGATCTTCTCGAAAAATTGTGCGATTCGCTACGGCAATGCGCGCATCAACATCGTTGACACGCCCGGCCACGCCGATTTCGGCGGCGAAGTCGAGCGCGTGCTGGGTATGGTCGATGGCGTACTGTTGCTGGTGGACGCGGTGGAAGGACCGATGCCGCAGACTCGTTTCGTGACGATGAAAGCGCTGCGCCAGCATCTGCGCCCCATCGTCGTCGTCAACAAAGTCGATCGCTCCGGCGCGCGCGCCGAATGGGTGGTCAATCAAACTTTCGATTTGTTCGACCGCCTCGGCGCCACCGAAGCGCAACTCGATTTTCCGGTGATCTATGCTTCGGCGTTGAACGGTTGGGCGAGTGCCGACATTCAAGCCGTCTATTCCGGCGAAGCGGCGAAGAGCGACATGCGTCCGCTCTTTGAAGCCATTCTGGCGCACGTGCCGATTCCCGAAGACGATCCCAACTGTCCGCTGCAATTTCAAATCAGCGCGCTGGATTATTCCTCGTATATCGGTCGACTCGGCATCGGCCGCATTCGTCGCGGCCGCTTGCGCCCCAATCAAGAAGTGATTGCGTTGACGCCCAATGAAGCGCCGGTGCGCGCCAAAATTTCGCAAGTGCTCGCCTTCTCCGGCCTTGACCGCGCGCCGATCGACGAAGGCGAAGCGGGCGACATCGTGCTGGTCAGCGGCATCGACGATCTCTCCATCGGCACCACGCTCGCCGACACCGCCGAACCCGAAGCGTTGCCGCCGATTGCGATTGACGAGCCGACGCTGTCGATGCAATTTCAAGTCAACACTTCGCCGCTGGCGGGGCGCGAAGGGAAGTATGTGACGTCGCGCAACCTCCGCGACCGTTTGCAGAAAGAGATGCTGACCAATGTCGCGCTGCGCGTCGAAGACACCGAAGACACCGACGTGTTCATGGTTTCGGGGCGCGGCGAATTGCACTTGACGATTTTGATTGAGAGCATGCGCCGCGAGGGCTACGAAATGGCCGTGTCGAGACCGCGCGTCGTTCTGCGCGAAATCGACGGCGTCACTTGTGAGCCTTACGAATTTTTGTCGGTGGATGTCGAAGATATGCACCAAGGCGGCGTGATGGAGGCGCTTGGTCAGCGTCGCGGCGAAATGGTGCACATGGAAGCCGACGGACGCGGCCGCACCCGCATCGATTACCGCGTTCCGGCGCGCGGGCTAATCGGCTTTCAAGGCGAATTTCTGAACTTGACGCGCGGCACCGGCATCATGAGTCACGTTTTCGACAGCTACGCGCCCGTCAAAGGCGACATCCCCGAACGCCGCAACGGCGTGCTGATCTCGCAAGAAGACGGCGACGCCGTCGCCTA
>JAITBX010000088.1 GCA_031283405.1 Burkholderiales bacterium
CTTCCCCCAGAGGGGGAAGGAGCCACATTCCCGCCCGCTCTGGAGGAGAACTCCCTTCCCCTCTGGGGAAGGGTTGGGGTTGGGGTAGGGGTAGGGGCAATCAACAACGCTCCACCCGCTTTGCCGCCCTCGCCCTTCTCATCGCCGCGCTGTTTTTCAGCCTGAACGCCTCGTTCGCACACGCGAAAAAAGCGGGAAAACAAGCGCCGATTGAAACCATTTCGGCGCAACAACTCCCGCCCGAAGCCTGCCGAACATTGACTTTAATCTACCAGAACGGGCCTTTTCCCAACAGACGCGACGGCGTCGTGTTCGGCAACCGCGAAAAACAGTTGCCGATAAAGCCGCGCGGCTATTATCATGAATACACCGTGCCGACCCCCGGCGCCAGAGATCGCGGCGCTCGCCGCATCGTCTGCGGCGGCAAAAAGTCGGCGCCCGATCTTTGTTATTACACTGCCGACCATTACCAGAGTTTTCGACGCATCAACCATATCAGCAATGAAACCGCTCAACCTTGACGACCTCAGCCGGGCCGGCATTCATCCTCTCAAAACTCCCGAAGCCGCCGCCCGTTTCATCAAAGCGTGCGAAAGTTCGACGCTGCATTACTTCGCCGTTGACATCGCCGACGTTCACAACAAAGCCCAACTGCTCAAACGGCTGGCCGAAGCGCTCGAATTTCCCGACTACTTCGGACACAACTGGGACGCGCTCTACGATGTGCTGTGCGACGAAGCGTGGTTCGGCGACGCCGGCGTCGTGCTTCATCTGAAACACACCACGGCTTTCGAAAAACTCGCCGCCGACGATTGGCTCACCTTGCGCGAAACCCTCGAAGAAGCCATCGAATACTGGCGCTCGTCCGATCTGCCGTTCTGGGTGTTCATCGACCACACGCGCCAAGACGCCGCACGGTAATGCCGACCTACAAGCGGCCGGAATCGGTGCTGGTCGTTATCTACACGCCGCGCCTCGACATTCTGCTGCTGGAACGCGCCGATTTTCCCGGCTATTGGCAATCGGTCACCGGCAGCCTCGAACCCGATGAGACGCCGCCGCAAGCAGCGCAGCGCGAACTCTTTGAAGAGAGCGGACTCGTCGCCGCCCGCGACGGTCAACTGCGCGATGCTCACCATCAAGTCACCTATACAATTTACGAGCGGTGGCGCTATCGCTATCCGCCCGGCACCACACACAACACCGAACACCTTTTCACCTTCCTCGTCCCCGCGCCGCGCGCCGTTACGCTGTCGCCGCGCGAACATTTGCAAAGCCTGTGGCTGCCGTGGGCGGATGCCGCCGAAAAAGTTTTCTCGTCGTCGAATCGGGATGCGATATTGAGATTGAGCAACGAGAATCCGTAGGGGCGACCTGCGGTCGCCCGCCCTCCCCCCGTAGCCCCCCCTTGACAACATTTCAATAATTGTTGAATAATCATCCCATGAAAACCGAAAACGCCGCCCCTGTCTTTGAATCCCTCTCGTCCGGTGCTCGGCTGGATGTTTTCCGGCTGTTGGTGCGCTACGCGCCCGACGGGCTGGTGGCCGGAGACATCGCCAAAAAGCTCGACATTCCCGCGACCAATCTTTCGTTTCATCTGAAAACGCTGCTGCACAGCGGATTGGTTGAGATGGAAAAGGAAGGGCGCTTCTGGCGTTATCGCGCCAATGTTCCGCTGATGCTGGAAATCATCGCTTACCTCACGGATCAATGCTGTTGCGGAAGCAGCAGAAAAAAAACCGGAAAAACTCGCAGTTGTTAATCATCTCTATGAAAGGAAATGGTATGAACGCCACGACATCGTCTGAAACCATCAAAGAAACCGTGCGCGCCGGTTATGCGGCCATCGCCACGGGGCAACAACAGTCTTCTTGCTGCGGAACCAGCGGCGGATGTTGCAGCAGCACGCGCAGCAATCAAGCCGACCCTGCCCGCTTGGCAGAAAGCGGCCTTGATAATGTAGAGTTTCGCTTGGGCGAGATTGAAAACCTGAGGAAATCGCAGATTACGTCGTCAGCTTGTCTATCGAAGCGCGGAAAATAGGGAGTTTGCGTGATGGGCAAAAGTAAAGTGAATGACGCAGTCGCTTGCTTTAACAGCCGCCTTAACTGCTCTCAGGCCATATTGTCCGCCTACTGTAGGGAGTTTGGTTTGGATGAAAAGACCGCTCTGAAAATTGCTTGCGGCCTTGGAGCCGGAATGGGCAGGCGGCAAGAAACGTGCGGCGCCGTGTCGGGAGCTTATCTGCTCATAGGGTTGAAGCATGGCAACTTCTTGAAAGAAGATAGCCAAGCCAAGGAAAATTGTTATGCTTTGGTGCGAAAGTTTGCCGCGATGTTTGAGGAAAGAAACAAAACGACAAACTGCCGTGAGCTTTTAGGCGTTGACTTGATAAATGGCGACAAACAAATAGCGTCGGAACGAGTGAAAAACATCTGCCCGAAATTGGTTCAGGATGCCGCAGAAATCATAGAGCAAATAATGTAAAACACCCGAGCGGGCTGGATAGCGATCGCAGCGTGAACAAAGGCGCGCGGTGTGGAAAAAGCGCGAGTCGTGCCCTCTTTTCATTCGGTGGACACAGCGCTTCGCGCCTTTGCCCGCCTTACTTGCTAAAAATTCAGCGCTCGTTTGTCCACCGCCAACGCTGCTTCCTTGACGGTTTCCGCCAAAGTCGGATGCGCGTGGCAAATGCAGGTGATGTCTTCGCTCGACGCGCCGAACTCCATCGCTATCACGCCTTCCATCACCAACTCCGACGCCATCGGCCCGATGATGTGCAAACCGAGTATGCGATCGGTGGCGTCGTCGGCCAGCCACTTGACGAATCCTCGCGTGTCTCCCAACGCGCGCGCGCGTCCGTTGGCCATGAAGGGAACGCTGCCGCTTCGATACGCAACGCCTTCGGCTTTCAACTGTTGCTCCGTTTTTCCGACCCAGGCGATTTCGGGCGAGGTGTAAATCACATAGGGGATCGTGTCGAAATCGACGTGCGGTTTCTGTCCCGCCAAACGCTCGGCCACCGCCGCGCCTTCGTCTTCGGCTTTATGCGCCAGCATCGGGCCGCGCACCACATCGCCGACTGCCCAAACATTGGGCAAATTGGTGCGGCAATGATCGTCCACCGCGATGAAGCCGCGCTCGTCGAGATTCAGACCAACCGCTTCCGCCTTCAAGCCGCGCGTATTCGGCACGCGACCGATCGAAACGATGAGTTTGTCGAAACTTGCTTTTTGCGGCGCGCCTGCCGCGTCGGTGTATTCCACCGCAACTTCTTTGTCGCTGCTCTCGACGGTAGCGATCTTCACGCCGGTGTGAATCATCAACCCTTGCGCCTTGAACAACTTCGCCGCTTCTTTGGCGACTGCCACGTCGGCCACGCCGAGAAATTCCGGCAACGCTTCGAGCAGCGTCACTTCTGCCCCCAAGCGCCGCCACACCGATCCCATTTCAAGTCCGATCACGCCGGCGCCGACCACGCCCAAACGCTTCGGCGTTTCGGTCATCGCCAGCGCGCCTTCGTTGTCGAGGACGCGCTTGTTGTCGAACGCCGCTTCGGGCAACGCGCGCGGCGATGAGCCGGTCGCAACGATCACGTGCGTCGCCGTCAGCGTCTCGGCGCTTTGGGAAGAATCGTTCGGCGAAACTTTCAACTGCCAGCCGTCGTTACTCTTGCTTTCAAACGCCGCCCGCCCATGAAAAAACGTG
>JAITBX010000144.1 GCA_031283405.1 Burkholderiales bacterium
CTCCTTGCAACGCATGAATAACTTCGCCGCGCGTTACTTGCTCTCCTCGCGAAATTCTATCCAAATAACATTGATACGCTTCCGTATATTCTCCCAAATCATGCAACAACCCAGCGACATGAGCCAGTCCAGCGGCATTGAAGATTTTGGCAAAGTCGGCAGCCAGTTTGGCAACTTGGATAAGATGGTCATCAAGGAATTGCCAATCGGAACGATCCTGGGAAGAACCAGAATGAGCGTAGAAACGCCTTGGCAATTCGGGGAAATCAATAGTTGACGCCATGTTATTTGTTTCCTTGTGCTTTTCTTCTTATTGCTTCCCTAAAAATCCGCCGTTTCAGGATCGGGGCCAAGGCGGCCTTGCGGATTGTCGAGGCCATTCAATAGCGCGCTATCTTCGGCGTCAAGTTGAAAATCGAACACGTTGAAATTTTCGCGGATGCGCTCGGCGTGAACCGATTTCGGAATGGCAATCAAACCATTATCGAAGTGCCAGCGAAGCACGATTTGCGCGGTTGTCTTTCGATGTTTTTGGGCAATACGCAAAATTCGCTCGTCGCGCAGCAGCGCTTTGCCCTGCCCGATCGGGCTCCATGATTCGGTGACGATTCCGTGTTGCGCATGAAACGCGCGCAGGGAGCGCTGTTGAAAATACGGATGCAGTTCGATCTGATTGACCGCCGGCGTCACGCCGGTTTCGTCGAGCAAACGTTGCAGGTGCGGAATCTGAAAATTGGAGACGCCGATCAAGCGCGCGCCCTTCTTTTTTCAACGCGATCAGCGCGCGCCAGCTATCAAGGTAGCGGCCTCGGCGCGGCATCGGCCAATGGATCAGATAAAGGTCAACGTAATCGAGGCGCAAGCGCCGCAGGCTTTCGTCGCAAGCGCGCAACGTTTCATCGTATCCATGCTGGCTGTTCCACAATTTTGTGGTGACGAAAATTTCTTCGCGCGGCACGCTCGAATCGTGCAGCCCTTTGCCGACGCCAGCTTCGTTGCCGTAAACAGCGGCGGTGTCGATCAAGCGATAGCCTACTGTGAGCGCAGTGGAAACAGCGGCGGCGGCTTTTTCATCCGGGGTTTGCCAAGTGCCGAATCCGAGTTGCGGAATGGGTGAACCGTCGTTCAGGGGGAGAGTGGGTTGCTTCATGGTTGTTCCTTCGTGAAATGGGGGTGTTTGGTCTATATTACAGCGTTTGAAACAACTCTGCCCTCTCCTGCCCTTCGGGCACCCTCTCCCGCACGCGGGAGAGGGGAAAGTTTGGCGGGCGACCACAGGTCGCCCCTACGCCACCTTCCCAACCTTCCTCCAGAGGGGGAAGGAGAAGAGTGGGCGGGCGGGTTTGAAACCCGCCCCTACATTTAGATTCCTGATTTATTGCCGTCATTCTGCGCGAAGTCGCTGAATCCAGAAAAGGGGAACATGGATTCTGCGACTCCGCTTCGCCTCGCGCAGAATGACGAAGATCGGGTTTGAAGCCCTCCCTTACATTTGATTCGTGATTTTTACACTCGCGGGCGACCGAGGACGGTCGCCCCTACACCCCATCACATATTGAGCATGAACGCTTGTTCGCTGTTTTGTCGGTCGGCGTATTCCAGAAGGTCTTGTATCGTGACGCCGGAGAGGCAGGTTTCGATGGCGCGATCCAGTTTGTCGAATACCATGATTCGCATCGCGGTTTCGATGGCGGGCGATTGTTCATAGACGGTGTCGTCGTTTTTTTCCATCAGTGTGTTTTCAACGGCGGCGAGCGCGTCGAGCGCGGTGATGACGCGCGCTTCCCGCGCAAGTTGGTAGCCGCCTCGCGCTCCCTTGACGGACTGGAGGATGCCGCTTTTTTTCAGCGCGACAGCAACTTGTTCGAGAAAGATTTTTGAAATGCCCAATTTTTCGGAGATGCTGAGAACCGAAACGAGTTCGCCCCTTTGTGTTTGCCGTGCAATTTCAATCAGCGCGGCGAGTGCATATCGTCCCTTTGCCGATAGCCGCATGATATTCTCCCTTTTATTTAAATTCTTTTTCCAATCGGCGCAACGCTTCGGTCAGTGTCGCCCGTGTGCAGGCGATGTTCATGCGCTGAAAGCCTTCGCCCTCTTGCCCGAAGGTTGTGCCGGTGCTTAACCAGAGTTTGGCGCTTTCGGTGAGGCGTTGATCCAATTCGTTTTGCGTCAACCCATACGCCGAAAAATCGAGCCACAGCAAATACGTTCCTTCCGGCTCAATGAGTTTGATTTTCGGCAAACGCGCCGTCAGAAATTCACGCGCCAAACGAATGTTTTCCGCTATGTAAGCCTTCGCTTCTTCCAGCCACGCCGCGCCTTGGGTGTAAGCGCTTTGACAAGCGACCAGCCCCAGCGTGTTCAACTGGCTGTAGCCGCTGCGATGAATTTCCTCTTTCAATTTGTTGCGGAGCGCGGCGTTTTTGATAAAGACGTTGGAAGTTTGCAGCCCCGCCAGATTGAAAGTTTTGCTGGGCGCAGTGGCGACGACGGCGTTTTCGTTCAGTGTGCCGAAACAAATCTGTGTGTGCCCTGGCCAAACGAGATCGCAGTGAATTTCATCCGAGACGACGACGATGCCGTGCCGCTCGCAAATTTCGTTCATCGCCGTGAGTTCGTTGCGCGTCCACACGCGCCCCACCGGATTGTGCGGGCTGCACAGAATGAACAGCTTCACATCGCGCTCGATGATTTTGCGCTCGAAGTCCGCGAGATCGATGGTGTAGCGTCCGTCAGCGTAAACGAGAGGATTGCTGACCAGCGCTCTGCCGTTGTTGCGAACGATGTCGTAGAACGGATAATAGACCGGCGTTTGTATCATCACTGCGTCGTTCGGCGAAGTGAAGGCGCGAATGGCCGCGACGAGCGCGAAAACGACGCCGGGCGTTTTGATGATATCGTGCCGCGCGGCACGATAACTGAGACGTGAATCGAACCACGCCAGCAGCGCGTCGCAATAATCGTCTTTCGGTTCGGTGTAGCCGAGAACGCCTTGCGCGACGCGCTTTTGAATGTCCGCCAAAATTTCCGGCGCCATGGCAAAATCCATATCGGCGACCCACAGCGGCAACACATCTTCGGGCTTGCCGCGCTCGCGGGCAAAATTGTGTTTTAACGAATTGGCGCCGCGATAATCAACGGCAGTATCAAAATCGTATTTCACTTCTTCGCCCTTCTCATTGCATTGCATTTTTCAAGTCAGCAATAATATCTTCCGCCGCTTCGATGCCGAGCGACAGTCTGAGCAATTTTTCGTCGATGCAGCGCGCCAGTCGTTCGGCTTCCGGCACATCGGCGTGCGTTTGCGTGATCGGTTGCGTGATCAAAGTTTCGACGCCGCCGAGGCTTTCGGCAAAAAAGATCAACTTCACGCGATTCAGAATCGCGTTCGCCGTTTCGCCGCTGTCAACCGAAAAACTGATCATCGAGCCGAATCCCCGCGCTTGCCGCTTCGACAATTCATAGGCGGGATGATCGGGCAAGCCGACATAATGCACCTTGGTCACTTGCGCTTGCTTCTGCAACCACTGCGCCACCGCCATCGCGTTCTCCTGCGACTTTTCCATTCTGAGCGCGAGCGTTTTGATGCCGCGCGTCACCAGAAAAGCATCAAAGGGCGACAAAACGCCGCCGATGGTTTTTTGCAGGAAGCGAAGTTTTTCGACAATTTCCGGCGACTTGGCGACGACAAAACCGGCCAGTGTGTCGTTGTGGCCGGCGAGGTATTTCGTGCCGCTGTGAATGACCACATCCGCGCCCAGCGCAAGCGGGTTGCAGAAATAGGGGCTTAAAAAAGTATTGTCAACGATCAGCAAAATGTTTCTGCCGCCGATGATTTTGCTGATGCCGGCGATGTCGCTCACCTTCATCATCGGATTGGTCGGGCTTTCGATGAACAGCGCTTTTGTCTTGCCGGTAATCGCCGCTTTCACTGTTGACAGATCGGAGGTGTCAACTTGCCGCACGGTGACGCCGTTTTTCTTGGAGACATGTTCAAACAAACGAATGGAGCCGCCGTACAAATCGTCGGTGGCGATGATTTCGTCGCCGGGCGAGAACAGCTCCATCAAGGTTCCGATACCGGCCATCCCGCTGGCAAACGCCAGCGCTCCCGCGCCGCCTTCGAGCGCGGCCAGCAATTTTTCGACGTGCTCCCGCGTCGGATTGGTGGCGCGGGTGTAGTCGTAGCCGGTGGTTTGTCCGACGCCCGGATGGGCGAAAGTGGCCGATTGGTAAATCGGCGGCGTCACCGCGCCGGTGGCGTGGGTGGCGTCGCGCACGGCGTGAATACAGGCGGTTTCAATCT
>JAITBX010000152.1 GCA_031283405.1 Burkholderiales bacterium
GTCGAAATGGCGTGTTTGTAAACCATTTGCGTGACCGTGTTTTTTAGCAGCACCACATATTGATCGAACGATTCAATTTGCCCTTGCAACTTGATACCGTTGACAAGATAAATCGAAACCTGCACATGCTCCTTACGCAATGCGTTGAGGAATGGGTCTTGTAGCATTTGCCCTTTATTACTCATAAAAAACTCCCGCGAAAAATGAATCGGTAAAACCGGAGGCGGCGAAATGTGCCGTCCCAAGCGTAAAAATAACACAAATAGTTATCTTTGTGATGGCGCGTAATTTTATATCATAACAAGTTCAGGTCGTTTGTGGGTGTTTTTTTAACGTTTTGAGGCAACGTAAGGGTTCTTTCCGGTCTTGAACTGTATGCGCAGCGGCGTCCCTTCGAGTTGGAACGCATCGGAGAAAAAATGTTCCAGATAACGGACATAACTTTGCGGAACCTCGGACAGCGCCGTTCCGTGGATCACGATGACAGGCGGATTGGAACCGCCTTGATGCGCATAACGGAGCTTGGGGCGGCCGCCGCCCGCTCGCGGCGGTTGCTGGCGCTCGACGGCTTGTTGCAGCAAACGGGTCAGCCTCGGCGTCGGCAGCTTGCGGGTCGCCGCCTCAAAAGCAGCGTGAACCGCTTTCATCAGCGCAGGCAGGCCTTGCGCGTTGAGCGCCGACAAATGCAAATGCTGCGCAAAGCTCAAAAAGCCGAGCTTTCGGTCGAAATCGCGTTTTATCGTGTCGCGCTGATCGGCGGGCAAACCATCCCATTTGTTGATGCCGACCACCAATGCGCGACCGGCTTCCAGAATGTATGAAGCGATGTGAGCGTCCTGCTCGGAAACTTCCTGTTGCGCGTCGAGCAGGAGAACGACCACATTGGCGTCCTCGATGGCCTGCAAGGTTTTGATCACCGAAAACTTTTCGACCGTCTCCGTGACTTTGCCGCGACGACGCACGCCGGCGGTGTCGATCAGCGTGTAGGGCTGCCCCCGATAGTCGAAGTCGAGATAAATCGAATCGCGCGTCGTGCCCGGGCGGTCGAAGGCGATGACCCGTTCCTCGCCGAGCAAAGCGTTGATGAGCGTCGATTTGCCGACATTGGGGCGGCCGACGATAGCGACTTTGATCGGCTTGACTTCGGCAACGTCAGCGTCGGGCAGCTTATTTGCCATTTCGCCCGTTGCTTCGTCCTCTTCTGCGGAGGGCGACGCTTCATCTTCGGCTTCGTCGCTTTCTTCATCGTCGGGGTAGGGAACGCCGATGATGTCGAGCGCTTCGTCGATCAGTTCACGGACACGGTCGCCGTGCGCCGACGAAATCGGATAAGGCTCGCCCAGCGCCAGCTCGTAAAATTCATTGCTGGCGCGTTCGCGCTGAAGCCCCTCGGCTTTGTTGACGGCAAGCAGCGTCGGACGGCCGCTGCGGCGCAACTTGTCGGCAATGAGGTGATCCTGCGCCGTAATGCCTTCGCGGGCATCGACAAGAAAAATCACCAGATCGGATTCGGCGATGGCCTGCTCGGTTTGCCGCGCCATTTCGCGCAAAATGCCATCCTTGACGACCGGCTCAAAGCCGCCAGTGTCGATTGCCAGAAATGTCCGCCCGCCCCAGCACGCCTGGCCGTAATGGCGGTCGCGGGTTAAGCCGGGAAAGTCGGCGACCAACGCCGCCCGCGAGCGGGTCAGGCGATTGAACAGGGTCGATTTGCCGACATTGGGTCGGCCGACGATGGCGATGGTGGGCAGCATGGAGAGTCAGAGAAAAATAGCAGAGAAAGCTGCAATCAAACCTTAATCAGATGGGTTTTTCCATTCGAGCTAAAGCGTCATCATGATTTCCGCATACTCGGCATTGCAATCGAAAGCAAACGCATAAAACTCAAGCCCGGGGCGCTCTTTCAAAAAGCGCTCGACGCCCTGAACAGTAAAGTCCACAATGATTTGCTTCAGTTGCGAATAATCAATAATCGTGGCCATGCCGTGATTCAACGCGGCACGATAGCGTAAACGTTGCCTTCTTTCGATTGCCAGATCATCTGTTCGCCGTCGCGTTGCGGTTGCACGGTGACCGGCGAGCCGTCGGTAGGCATACGCCCCTGATAGTGGCCGTCGTCGGTAGAGAAAACGTGCAGATAACCGTCGATGTCAACGACGCCGATGCTGTCGTGCCCTACGAATTGTGGGCCGCTCGGCCAGCGTCCGGTCAGCAAATCGTTTTTCCAGACCGACGCGCCGGTCTGGATATCAAGCGCGCGAACGACGCCTCTGTCGTCGGAAACATAAAGCTGTTCTTCGTCTGCAATAATGCCGGAATAGCTGGGAATGTCGCGCGTCCACTTCGGCGTGCCTTGCATGATCTCGAAACAGGCGACACGCCCCTGAAAAGCAGAAGCGCAAACCTGTTTTTCGCCAACCAGCGGACGGCTGGTGACATCGGCGATGCGTTCCAGTTCGGTCGTGCCTTTCGGCGTGGCGACGGCCACGTCCCAGGCGATGTTGCCCGAAGCCATATCGACGGCGACGAGGCGGCCGCCCGCCGTGCCGAAAAAGAGGCCGCCGCGACTGCTGACGGCGCCCTGAGTGTTGCGCACGATCAGAGACGGCACATTGCGCTGCAACATCCACTTGGCGGCGCCGTCGCTGCCGTTGAGGCCGTGCACGTGGTTGTCGGCAGTGATGACGGCGACGACGCCTTCGGCCACGGTCGGCGGCGCAATGACTTCGCTGGACACTTTGACGCGCCACAAAAGTTTGCCACTGTTATCGAAGGCGATGACTTCACCAGCAGGAGTGCCGACGACCACCATCGTGGCGTCGGCGCCGGGGCCGGCGGAGAGTTTGGCGTCGGCGTCGATGCGCCACAGTGTCTTGCCGCTGTCGATGTCGAGACTGGTGATCGTGCCGTCGCGCGAAGCGACATAGATGGCGTTGCCGGCAAGCGCCGGCGCGAAGCCGAGCGCGGCATTGCCGGCGCTCGCCCGCCAGGCGACGGCAACCGGCGCAACCGGCGCTGTGTCGGGAAGTTTCGGCGGTTTCTTGTTGCTCGATGTGCAGCCGGCGAGTCCCCAGACGAGTCCCAGCGCGGCAATCAGCAGCGCAGCGTGTGAAGTTTGAATCATGAAGTTTTTCCCGTTGGCGTCGCAGGCGCGCCGCTGTTCTCGGCGGCGGCGGGATTGACCGGCCCGCCCAGCCCGTCGAGCTTGGTCTGAACGATGTTGCGATAAGGATTGTCGAGCTTCAAAATCGCTGTCTGGTACGCAGCGCGCGCTTCGTCGCGGCGACCGGCGCCGAGCAACGCATCGCCGCGGGTGTCGGCGAACAAGCCCTCGAAGGCCGGGCTGTGCTTGGCGTCGAGCGTGCGCAGAGCGTCGTCGAATTTCTGATCTTCGATCAGCACTTCCGCCAGCCGGTAGCGGGCGATGTCTTTGAGGTCGCTCTCTGAAGCGCGGTCGATCACCCATTGCAACTGCGCTTGAGCGCCCGCCTTGTCGCTGCCGCTCCAGAGCAAGTCTGCCAGAAGCAGGGCGGCGCGCGGCGCATAGCCGGTACTGCCGTAACTGGCGGCCAGTTGCGTCATCGCCTCTTTGGCGCGGGCGCTGTCCTTGACGCGCACGGCATCGCCGACCGTAAAGTACAGCGTCGAAGCGCTCTCAGCCTGCTGTGCTTTCCACCAGCGCCAGCCTTGCAGGCCAAACAGCACCAGACAGATCGCCACGAGGATGGCGGTGATGTAGCCTCCCCAATCTTTCCACCACGCCTTGATGTCTTCCAGTTGTTCTTGTTCCTGGTGATCGTAAACAGCCATGCTTGAATTCCTCGGTTTTTTGAAAACGGCGCCAACCAGAGAGTTGGCCGTGGTTTTTGAAAAAAATCTAAAACAACGTGTGATTATAAAATTAAAAAGCCGTAGTAGCCAATGCAATTGAACGGAACGTTTTTTATTCTCGGAGCTTGCGCGCTTACCCGAACAGGTATAAACTTGCCCCCATGATTGTTAAATAAAAACCGCTCGGATGGGTTGCAAGCAGCTACAAGGATTTGATGGCTTTGCCGCCTGATGTAGTTCGGCGTTTTGGTTACGCCTTGTCTTTGGCACAGATGGGCGACCGAGACGATGCGGCCAAGGTGCTCAAGGGTTTTGGCGGCGCCGGTATTTTGGGAGTCATCAAGAACGACATTGGCGGCACATACCGAGCGGTTTACACGGTCAGGTTTGAAGAAGCAGTGTTCGTTCTGCACTGCTTTCAGAAAAAGAGCACACATGGAATTGCCACACCCAAGCCGGACATGGACATCATTCGCGCACGGTTGAAGATAGCCGAAAAAATGGCACAGGAGTTACGAAATGCAAAAACGAATCATTGATGGCGTTGAAGTTCTTATCAGCTCAGGCAATGTCTTTGCCGATCTTGGGCTTCCCGATGCCGAAAAACTCAAGATAAAGACGGGTTTGGTTGTCGAGATACGGGAGGCCATGCGCGCCCTTGGGTTGAATCAGCAAGAAGCGGCGAAACGCATGGGCGTCCCGCAGCCGAAGGTGTCGGGCATGATGCGCGGCGACTTTACCAATCTGTCCGAGCGCAAGCTGATGGATTGCCTGAATCGTCTTGGCTACGACATCGAAATCAAAGTGAAGCCGGCCACCAAGCCCGTCGGGCATTTGACTCTCGCAGTTGCTCAACCAAGATGACTCAAACGCAACAGCAAGCGTAGCTCACGGTCATTTTATACGGTCTGCCAACCACGCGGCCAGCGCGGCGATGGGCATGGTTTGCTGCTCATGGCCAGTTTTTCGCAACCATTTTACCGTGACTGCGCGGTCGCGGGCTTCGTCCTCCGCCAGAATGAACGCAAAACAGGCGTCGCTGGCGTCGGCTTTTTTCATTTGCGACTTCATGCTGCCGCCTCCCGCGTGCAACACGGCATCATGGCCGGCGCCTCGCAAGGCTTCCGCCAACGTCCAGGCCAGCGCCGCCGCCGCGTCGCCCTGATGCACCAGATAGGCGAGGGGAGCGGGCGCGGCGTTTTGGCCGGTTTCACGCATCAGCAGCACCAGCCGCTCCATGCCGGCGGCGAAGCCGCAGGCAGGCGTCGTCTTGCCGCCCAGCGACTCGTACAAACCGTCATAGCGACCGCCTCCGGCGACGGTTCCCTGCGCGCCGAGCCGGTCGGTGATCCACTCGAAAACGCTGCGGTTGTAGTAATCCAACCCGCGCACCAAGCGGGTGTCGATTTCGTAAGCAAGACCGGCGTGGTCGAGCCATTTGCGCAAGCCGTCGAAATGGGCGCGCGCTTCCGCGCCCAACTGTTCGAGCATGCGCGGCGCGCTTTCGATGAGCGATTGCATTTCGGGATTCTTGGAATCGAGAATGCGCAACGGATTGGTGGACAAGCGCCGCTTGGAATCATCGTCGAGCGCGTCGAAATGCTGCGAAAAATACGCTTTCAACGCTTCGCGGTAAGCGCGACGATCGGCAGGATCGCCGATGGAATTGATTTTGAGACTCACGCTGTCTTGCAATCCCAGCGCTTGCCACAATCGCGCCAGCAACACGATTTGTTCGGCGTCAACGTCCGGCCCCGCAAAACCCAGCGCTTCGACATCGAGCTGATGAAATTGCCGGTAGCGGCCTTTCTGCGGGCGCTCGTGGCGAAACATCGGGCCGTGCGTCCATATCCGTTGCGGGCGTTCGTAAGTGAGGTTGTGCTGAATCGCGGCGCGAACGATGCCGGCGGTGGCTTCGGG
>JAITBX010000059.1 GCA_031283405.1 Burkholderiales bacterium
TCGCCTTTGCTCAAAGCGTCGAGATAGATTGAGTTCCATTCGGCGTCGGCGCGACGCAGGATGCGATTGCTTTTGGTGTCAAAGACGCCGCCGTCGGCGAGCGCGATGAATCTGTGAGAGGTCATTTTATTTTCCTATGTTGCGCAATTCTTTTACGCGGCGTCCGTTTGCCCTCTCCCCTACCCCTCTCCCGCAAGCGGGCGAGGGGAGAAGAAAGGAGGGCGATGAATCTGTGAGAGTTCATTCCGCGTTCCCCCACCATTCAAACATTACAAGCCCGTTGCCGGCCGGAGTTTCGGTTGTCATATTTGTCATTCCACCTCTCCCGGCGTTGCCGTTCGCGCCGAGTCCTTGCAGAGCAGAAATGCCGAGGCCTTGTGTCGCCAATATCGGGAAGCCGCTCGCCGGCGTTATCGCAGTGTGACTGTTGCCGTTCGTTCCGTTTGCAAAAAATCCGCCCATGCGAAGCAAGCTGAATAGTTGTAATCCTGCGCCGCGCATCGCACCATTATTAGATGCAGAAGATGATATGTAATGCCAGTTATTTGTTCCCGCCCACACGCCGCCAGCACCATGAACGGTATAAGTAGAACCGTTGTTATAGTAAAAGGTTCCTGCACCACCGCCTGGCACGGTGAATCCTGCAACCGTTGTCGCGCCGCCCGCTGTGCCGGCTTGCGATTGCGTGCCGGATAAATTTATGTTGTAAGGCGACGAGCCGCCGGCGCCGATGTTAAACGAGATGACCGCTCCGGTGTTGATGATCGGCAAGCGCACGATAGCCGCTGCGCCGCCGCCGTAGCTTGACCCACCACCACTATCACCACCGCAAGAACTAAGCCAACCTGCTGTTGTGCCGCCGGGAAACTTGAAGCTGCCGGCGCCGGGGGTGTCGATGATTTTGCACTGATAGCCGCCGGCAACGTTTTTAAGTCCGGCCAGCAACGCTTGATGTTGGTTGAGCGCAACAGTAGCTGATTGCAGCGAGCTGATGAGCGCGTCGAGGTTGTCGAGACGAGCGGCGCGGGCGTCGGTGTATTGTTTGCGAAACGCGCCGAAGTCGTTGTAGAGCTGAATGAGGTGGCCGAGCATTTTTAATCACTCCATGTGAGGGTTGCGTTCATCGCGCCTTGCGCGTCGTAGGTGAAGCCGTGTTCGCCGATGCGCGCCCATGTGGCGCCGCTGTCGGCGGAAATTTCGCGCAGGGCGGATTTGATTTTGCCGTTTCCCGTGCCGGCGTCGTAGTAGGCAAAGGTGACGCGCTGCTGGGTGACGCCGTCGCGGAAGGTGTAGATGGTTTGCGCGAGGCGTTGTTGCGCGTCGAGGGTTGATGTGGCCTCCCATCCGGCCGCGCCCCAGAGCGCGCGATCGAGTTGTTCGGCGGTGAGGTTGGCGCGGGTGGCGTCAATCGCGGCTTGCCGAGTCTGTGTGATGAGCGGCGCGGCGAAGTCGAAGTGTTGATAATTCGGTGTTGACATTTTCAGTTCCTATGTTGCGAAATTTTTTTGCGCGATGCCTGTTTGCCCTCTCCCCTGCCCCTCTCCCGCAAGCGGGAGAGGGGAAAGAAGCTCGCTCATCAATACTTCTTCGCAATGTGCGCGCCGAACGGTTCCAGCACTTCGAGCATCGCGGCGGCGTGTTCGGGCATCTTGTTGCGCACAAACTCGGCGAGGTCGTGCAGCACTTCGAGCGCGACGCTTATTTTGTTTAACTCAGGCGCGTATTTGTTGGCGGCGGCCATCGCTTTGTTGTACGAATCGGAGAGGCGCGAGAGCGCTTCGGCTTTGCCGAGCGCCGGAATTTTCGGGTCTTCTTTCAACTCCTTCATCGTGTTGGTCGCCACGATCATGAAATCTTCGAGGAACGCGATCGTCACCGACGCCGAACCCTTCGCCGAGATTGAATACGCCGTGCGCGCCACGTCCCAGTCGTCGCCTTGTTTCAGCGCGTCTTTCTTCCAGCGCGCCAGCGTGCGCTCAGGGATGCGATGCAGCTTGGCGAGCTGCATCACTGTTTTGCGCTGATAGACGTAAGCGGCGCGGATGGCGTGGCGTTGAGCTTCGTTGTAGGCCATTTTATTTATTGATGAACATGCGAATGCCTTCGACGATCAGCGCCGTGCCGGCGGCGGCCAGCGCGCCGAATCCGGCGCCGTGCTTGGCAGCGACGATCTCCTGCCTATTGATGCGCTCTTCAAGACGATCGACGCGGCCGACGGTGCGATCCTGCCGCTCCTGCATTGACTGCTGCGTTGCGCGCAGCGCCGCCATGTCGGCTTGAATGGCTTGCACCATGCGCTGAGTGAGTTGCGCCGTGGCTTGTATATCGGCGCTCTGCCGATGCACCCCCTTCAACTCGCCGGCGATCTCGCCGAGCTTGTGAAAGATTTGATCTTGGACAGTGGGAACAGTAGGCTCATTCATTGGGACACGCTATTTTTATATGGTTGACGAGAGACTCAAAAGAAGCGCGGCACGCGGCCAGCGCTTCGATGATTTCGAGATCGTCGGCGACGAGATCGGAGGCGCGCGCATCATCAGGCAACGGCGCAGCAAGATGCGACACCTCGCAGCCGTGCATCGCCGCGCGCGGGATCGTATCAACGCAAGACGGCCTTGGCGTCGTTGCGCAAGCCGACAAGAGCAGCAGGAATAAGAGGATCAGGATCGTTTTCATGGCAAACCAACGGGACGCCGAGGGCGGCGTCCCCTACGGCGGGAGAGTGGGTGGGGGAGAGGGAAAACAAAATGAAAACCGACGCTGAAATCCGCAAAGCCATTCTCGCCAAAATTCACATGGCGAAGGCGCAACTGGCGATGCAGGACGACGACTATCGCGCC
>JAITBX010000089.1 GCA_031283405.1 Burkholderiales bacterium
CTTGTCGCTCTGTGCTATCTCATCGCCTCGGTGTGTTTCATCCTGGCGCTGAAAGGCTTGTCGCACCCGTCAACGGCGCGGCGCGGTAACGTTCTCGGCATCATCGGGATGGCGATCGCGGTCATCGTCACGTTCATCGTTGCCTACACGGCGCTCGCGCATAACAACGCGACCGTCAACATCGTCGGCATCGTCGCCGGCATCATCGTCGGCGGACTCATCGGCTCCTTCATCGCGCGCTGGGTTCAGATGACGCAGATGCCGGAAATGGTGGCGGCGATGCACTCGCTGGTCGGCCTTGCTGCGGTTTTGATCGCGGTCACCACGTTCAACAATCCGACGGCGTTGGGATTGCCGTTCCCGTTGCCGACCGGCAACCGTCTGGAATTGTTCATCGGCGCTTTCATCGGCGCGATCACGTTCTCCGGCTCGGTCATCGCCTTCGGAAAACTCTCCGGCAAAATCAGAAGCGCGCCGGTCGTTTTTGCCGGTCAGCACTGGCTGAATCTGATTCTGTTCATCGCCATGATCGGTTTCGGCGCGTGGTTCTTCATGGGCGGCGGCTGGTTTCCGTTCATCGTGATGCTGGCTCTCGCGTTCCTGCTCGGTGTACTCATCATCATCCCCATCGGCGGCGCCGACATGCCCGTCGTGATTTCGATGTTGAACAGCTACTCAGGCTGGGCGGCGGCAGGCATCGGTTTCTCGCTGGACAACCCGATGTTGATTATCTCCGGTTCGCTGGTCGGTTCGAGCGGCGCGATTCTGTCGTACATCATGTGCAAGGCGATGAACCGCGGCTTCATCAGCGTGATCCTCGGCGGCTTCGGCGCCGAAGAAGGCACACAAGTGGCAGGCAGCGGACAGAGAAACGTCAAATCAGGCAGTTCAGACGACGCCGCTTTCATCATGGGCAACGCCGAGAGCGTCATCATCGTGCCGGGCTATGGCTTGGCCGTGGCGCGCGCGCAGCATGCCGTCAAGGAAATGGCCGACAAGTTGCGCGAGAAAGGCGTGAACGTGCGCTACGCAATTCACCCGGTGGCAGGGAGAATGCCGGGACACATGAACGTGCTGCTCGCCGAAGCCGAAGTGCCTTACGATCAAGTCTTTGAAATGGAAGACATCAACAACGAATTCGGCACATCCGATGTGGCGTTGATCCTCGGCGCCAACGACGTGGTCAATCCGCTGGCGGGAGAGAAAGGCAGCCCGATCTACGGCATGCCGATTCTCGAAGCGCACAAAGCACGCACCGTGATCGTCAACAAACGGTCGATGGCGTCCGGCTACGCGGGCGTTGACAATCCGCTGTTCTACCTGGACAAGACGATGATGGTGTTCGGCGATGCGAAGAAAGTCGTTGAAGATATCGTGAAAGCGATTGAATGATGCGCTGAATCGGCATCGAACTTTGAAGTAGCTTCAAACGGCGCCTGCGGGCGCCGTTTGAATTTTGTGTATTAGGCTTGCGCTTCCTCCTCTGAGGGAAGGTTGAGATGGGGCATGGCGCAAATTTCCCTCTCCCGCTTGGGGGAAAGGGGACAATAATTTGTTCATGGCATCGCTTGTGTTAGCATCATGGTAAAACCTTACCTCAAGAATTTAAATGTTTACGCTTGATCTTTATATCAAAATTGATGAGAACACGATCACGGTGCGCAACGCCAAGACAGGGCAGGAGGTTTCTTGCACAGCCAATCCCGGATTCTCATCATCGCGCTTGCTGGTTGCCGATTTTACGATAGCATCGAAAACCATAAAAAACCTGCTCAAAGAAATCTCTTCGCCGTTTCTTGCTCAAAAAAGAATCCTGATGCATTCGTTGAAAATAATGGAGGGCGGTTGGAGTCAGGTGGAGCTTCGTATCTTTCAGGAGTTGGCGATAGATGCCGGCGCGCAAAAAGAGGCGATCTGTATAGAGGATAGAGCGTTGAGCGGTCAGGAAGTTCTCGATTTTTGGAAATCGTAGAAGCCGTGCCCGAATCGCTTGAGAAACAACTTGCCAAAACTTTGAGCCGCGACCGTTACCGGCTCGAGGCGCGTTTGCAGCGAGCGCGTCAAAACAAGGTAGCGAGAAAAGCAGCCGACTTGCAAAAACTTCAAAACGAAATTGCGCAATCGGTCATGAAACGCGTAGCGCGCGCGCGGCAAAAGCCGGTCTTTCATTATCCGACGGAGTTGCCGGTTTCGCAGCGCGCGGAAGAAATTGAAGCGCTGATTCGCGCGCATCAAGTAGTGATTGTTTGCGGAGAAACGGGTTCGGGTAAAACTACGCAGTTGCCGAAAATCTGCCTGGCGGCTGGGCGCGGCGAAGCGGGACTGATTGGGCACACACAACCGCGACGAATGGCGGCGCGCGCCGTTGCGGCACGAATTGCCGAAGAACTGAAAACAACGTTGGGCGACGCGGTTGGTTTCAAAGTGCGTTTCACCGATCACACCCGGCCTGACGCTTACATCAAATTGATGACCGACGGCATTCTGCTGGCCGAAGCGCAACACGATCCGTGGCTGTCGCACTACGATACGATCATCGTTGACGAAGCGCACGAGCGCAGCCTCAACATCGACTTTCTGCTTGGCTATCTGAAGCAACTGCTCGTCAAACGTCCTGATCTGAAACTCATCATCACTTCGGCAACGCTCGACGCCGATCGTTTCGCCCGTCACTTCGGAACGGAGACTTTGCCCGCGCCGGTGATCGAGGTATCGGGGCGCACCTATCCGGTGACGATTCGCTATCGTCCGTTGGGCAACGAAAACGATGTCGGCGAAAACGCCGACGACGAAGAAGGCATGGAAGACGCGATTGCCGACACGGTCGAAGAATTGTGGCGCGGCGGTTCCGGCGACATTCTGGTGTTTCTGCCGGGCGAGCGCGAAATCCGCGAAACGGCGGACGTGTTGCGTCGCGCCTTGCAGCAGCGCCCTTACGCGAGCCGGATGGAATTGTTGCCGCTTTATGCGCGACTCTCGGTCGGCGAACAACAACGTATTTTCAGCAAGAGCGATGGGCGTCGCATCGTGTTGTCCACCAACGTTGCGGAAACTTCATTGACGGTGCCGGGCATTCGTTATGTGATCGACGCCGGGTTGGCGCGAATCAAGCGTTACAGCCTTCGCAACAAGACAACGCTGCTGCGCATCGAAAAAATTTCGCAAGCGGCGGCGCAACAACGCGCCGGACGTTGTGGCCGCCTCGAAGCGGGCGTTTGTGTTCGCTTGTACAGCGAAGAAGATTTTCAGGCGCGGCCTCTTTACACCGATCCCGAAATTTTGCGCTCGTCATTGGCGTCGGTCATTCTGCAAATGGCGGCGTTGAAGTTGGGACAGGCCGAATCTTTTCCGTTCGTCGATGCGCCCGGTTCTCGCGCCATCGCCGACGGCTATCAGTTGTTGCGCGAGTTGGAGGCGGTGGATGTTGACGGCAATTTGACGCCGACAGGACGCGAGTTGGCGCGCTTGCCGCTCGACCCGAGAGTTGGTCGCATCGTGCTGGCGGCGCGTGAAAAAAATTGTCTTGCCGAAGCGCTGGTCATTGCCAGCGCATTGTCGGCGCCAGATCCGCGCGAACGCCCGCTCGACAAGCAACAGGCAGCCGATCAGGCGCATTTGCATTTCCGCGATGAACGTTCCGACTTTTTGTCGCTGGTGACGCTGTGGGAATTTTTCGCCGGCTTGAACGAAGAAAAATTGTCGCATCGCAAAACGGTCGAGCGTTGCCGCGCTCAGTTCGTCAATTATTTGCGGCTGCGCGAATGGCGCGATGTGCATCAACAACTGGTCAACGCTTTGAAAGAAGCCAAATGGCAGTGGACGGAAACGTTGCCGAAAACGTTTACGCCGGAGCGCTATCGCGCCTTGCACGAAGCCTTGTTGACCGGATTGCTCTCTAATGTCGGAACCAGGAGCGATGAAGGCGACGAATATCTGGGAGCGCGCGGTGTGCGTTTCTTTGCGCATCCCGGCAGCGGCGTCAAAAAAGGCGGGCGCTGGCTGCTGGCGGCAGAGTTGACCGAAACGTCGCGCTTGTACGCGCGTTGTGTCGCCAGAATTGAGCCGGAATGGATCGAAGCGGTCGCGGGCGATCGTGTGAACAGAGATTATTTCAGCCCGTGCTGGGACGAGAAACGCGGCGAAGTGACGGGCTTCGAGCGCGTGCAGTTGTACGGTTTGACGTTGGTGGCGCGGCGGCCTGTGCCGTTTTCGCGCGTCGATCCGAAAACGGCGCATGAGGTTTTTGTGCGCGAAGCGTTGGCGACGGGCGCTCTGCAAACGAAAGGCGCGTTTCTCGCGCACAATCGACAGCTCATCGAAGACATCGCCGAGCTCGAACACAAAGCGCGACGACAGGATGTTTTGGTGGACGATGAAGCGATTGCTGCGTTTTATTTTGAGCGCGTGCCGAAAGAAGTCAATTCGCGGGCAAGCTTTGAGCGTTGGCGCGAGGAAAACGAGCGCCGCGAGCCGCAACGCTTGTTTTTGACGCGTGAACTTTTGATGCGGCATGCGGCGCGTTGGGTGACGGAAGATTTGTTTCCTGAAACTTTCGATGTGCAAGGCAACGCGTTGCCGCTCAAATATCGTTTCGAGCCGGAGCACCCGCTCGACGGTTTGACGCTGACCGTGCCGCTGACGCTGCTCAATCAGATCGACGCGGCGCGAATGTCGTGGCTGGTTCCCGGCATGGTGCGCGACAAAATCACTTGGTACTTCAAAGCGCTGCCGAAAGCGCAGCGCAACCGTTTGGTGCCGTTGCCGGAAGCGACGACTGCATTTTTGGAAGCGATGCCATTCGGTGAGCGATCTTTGCCGGAAGCATTGTGCGCGTGGTTTGAGAAAAATGTCGGCGCTGCGCTCGACACGAGCGGCTGGAAAGAGGAAGCGTTGCCGCCGCATCTGCGAGTTTCGTATGAAGTGATCGACGCCGATGGCGCGTTGTTGGCGCAGTCTCGTGATCTTTCGCATTTGTGGCAGGAATTGAAAGAGATGGCGCAAATCAGTTTGCGCGCCGGCGTGAGCGAGAATCAAGGCGCGCCGCTCGAAAAACACGGCCTGTTGCGTTGGGACGTCGGCGAATTGCCGGAAACATTGGCGTTCACGCATCAAGGACAAAAGCTGACGGCGTATCCGGCGCTGGTTGATGAGGGCGATTCGGCGGCGTTGTTGTTGCGCGATACGCAGGAGGCGGCGTTGCAGGATACGCGCGCCGGCATTGTGCGCTTGCTTCGCCTTGCGCTCAAGGATTTGTTGACGCGCTGGGAAAAGCAGCCGCCCGCGTTTCAGCAACCGGCGTTGCAGTTGAAGCCGCTGATTCCCACCGATCGTTTGCTGGCGGACATTCTCGACGCTGTTTGCGACCGCGCGTTCATCGGCGACGATCCGTTGCCGCGCAACGAAAAAGCATTCAACGAACAAGTCAAACGCGCCCGCACCCGTTTTGCCGCCGTGGCGGAAAGCGCGTTTCGCTTGCTGGCGGAAATCGCTGCCGAACATCAACAACTGATGAGTCGGATGAACAGCGCGCCCGGCGCGTTATCGCGGCTCGTCCAGGAACTGAAAGCGCAACGCGATGCGCTCTTGTACCCCGGGTTTTTTTCGGCGACGCCGTGGCCGCAACTGACGCATTTGCCGCGTTACCTCAAAGCGATGGATCGCCGCCTCGCCAAGTACCCTGAGCGCGTGGCGCGGGATCAAAAACACGGCGCGCAACTGCGGGCTTACTGGCAGCAGTATCAGGAACGTTTGGCGCGTGACAAAAAGAAATCCGAGAAAGCGCACACGAAAGAACATGGCCGCGATCCTCATCTTGAAGCGTATCGCTGGCTGCTGGAAGAATTGCGCGTGTCGTTGTTTGCGCAGGAATTGAAAACACCGACGCCGGTTTCCTTCCAGCGCGTCGAAAAGGCGTGGGCAGCGATTGAGAAGAAACGGTAACTGTTGTAGCTGTCGGCTTGTCCAAAAGCAGATCGTTGTATACTACGCAATGCAAGGAATAATAAAGGCTGAACGCCAACTTTTTTGGAGATTTGGAAAAATGAGAAAAAATCTTTTCATTTGCTTGTTTTTAAGTTTGCTCTTGGCTGGATGCGGCGGCAGTGGCAGTGGTAGCGGCGGAGACAGTGGCGGCAGTGGTGGTGGATATGAAGCCAAGAAATTGTTGAGCAGAATTGTGATTGAAGGAACAGCGGGGTCTGGGGAAAGAACCTTTCAGTACGACGATCGGAATCGCCTCATCGCCGACAGCTATTTGGGCGATGGCAATAAAATCGAATATCAAGACGATGATTCTCGTCCTTCCCTGGTCACCCTAGGAACGCCTTACCCAATAGCAACGCAGTGCTACGATTTGGATATACTCTTCGTTTATAGCCAATACCGGTATGGCGAAAATGATTTGAGCGGCGTTCCTACCAAGTATTATCAAAAGCAATCTCTGGATCAAAACAAAAATCCGCTTTGCCCCACTTGGAGTGATACTTGGAGTCTTCCTCAATATCTGAATTCGAATGATCGGGTAATTGACCCCTCCAGCGTTTACCCCAATATTTACGATGATAAAGGCAATTTGCTTGAAACAAAAATGTTTTTAAGTGGCGGCCATTTCTCAAGGCCTTTTGTTTACGTCTGGAAATACACTTATGATGACAAGAAAAATCCGGCTTCAGCAATGGCGTCGCCGCAATGGTGGTTCGTGAATAGTATTGTTGATGCAGATTATTCCGGCCAATTTCTCATCAATACCAACAATCCACTGAGTTTAACTGTTACGGCTCAAGCTAATGATGGAACTGTTCTGGATTCCTATAGTGCAAGCACAATTTTTCATTATACCTACGATCAAGACGGTTATCCCACGGCAGTTGATGTGACGACAACGACGCACGATCAAGGCGTCGAGCAGACGAGCGCCTATCGAGAGACGTTTGAATACATTCCCGCGCATTGAGCCAGCGGCGACACAAGTGGCAGTAGTCTGTTTTTGAGTGTTTTTGTAACCACATTCTGAAAATATCAATACTCCTCACCCTCAGCAAGCGCATCGACGGATGAGCTTGCGTTGCCGGAAAGGGCGGGAGACAATAGTTACTTACGTATTTGTCGTTCGCCCTTCGACAAGCTCAGGGCGAACGGATATGTGTTCATG
>JAITBX010000127.1 GCA_031283405.1 Burkholderiales bacterium
GATGAAATTGGCGGTAGCGTCCCTTCTGCGGACGCTCGTGGCGAAACATCGGGCCGTGCGTCCAAACTCGCTGCGGGCGCTCGTAGGTGAGACTGTGCTGGATCGCGGCGCGCACGATACCGGCGGTGGCCTCGGGGCGCAGCGTCAGACTTTCGCCGGAGAGCTTGTCCTCAAAGGAGTACATTTCTTTTTCGACGACATCGGTCGCCTCGCCGATGCCGCGCACGAACAGCGGCGTCGGCTCGACGATCGGCATGCGCACAAAACGATAACCGTATTGCTCGAACACCCGCCGCGCCGTGTCTTCCAGCCGCAGCCACAACGGCGCTTCGTCGGGAAGAATGTCGTTCATGCCGCGAACAGATTGAAGCGCAGTCGTTTTTGCACTGATTTTTTCGCGGATTTTTTCACTGCCAGTCATGCGTTGTTATCCTTTTTGTCAAAAACCGCGCGCACATAGTCGTCAATGATCGTTTTGAATTCTTCGGTGATGTGTTCGCCGCGCAGCGTTACGCTTTTTTTGCCGTTGACGAAAACCGGCGCGGCCGGCGCTTCGCCTGTTCCGGGCAACGAAATGCCGAGGTCGGCCATTTTCGATTCGCCGGGTCCGTTCACCACGCAACCCATTACCGCCACGCGCAAGTTTTCGACGTCGGAATACGATTGCGCGCGCCAGAGCGGCATCGAATCGCGCAGATGATGCTGAACATCGGCGGCGAGTTTTTGGAAGAACGTGCTGGTCGTGCGCCCGCAACCCGGGCAGGAAATGACCATCGGTGTAAAAGCGCGCAGCCCCATCGTTTGCAGGATTTCCTGAGCGACGACGACTTCCTCTGTTCGCGGCGCGTCCGGTTCTGGCGTGATCGAAACGCGAATGGTGTCGCCGATGCCTTGTTGCAGCAAAATCGCCAGCGCGGCGCTGGAAGCGACGATGCCTTTCGAGCCGATGCCCGCTTCGGTCAGCCCCAGATGCAGCGGATAATCGCAGCGCTCGGCGAGCAAGCGATAAACGGCGATCAAGTCCTGAACTTCCGACACCTTGCACGACAACACGATGCGGTCGCCGGATAAACCCTGCGCTTCGGCAAAAGCGGCGCTCTCCAGCGCCGACGTGATCAGCGCTTCGTGCATGACTTGCGCTAACGGCAACGGCGTTGCCCGCGCCTGATTGGCGTCGAGCAAACGCGCCAGCACTTGTTGGTCGAGCGATCCCCAGTTGACGCCGATCCGCACCGGCTTGTCGAAACGCATCGCGCACGCGATCAGTTGCGCGAACCGGCTGTCGTGTTTGTCGCCTTGGCCGACGTTGCCGGGGTTGATGCGCAACTTGGCAAGCGCTTCCGCGCAAGCCGGTTCCTCGGCAAGCAGTTGATGACCGTTGTAATGAAAATCGCCGATCAGCGGCACGAAACATTGTTGACGGTCGAGCGCTTCGCGCAGATGCGGCACGGCGCGCGCCGCTTCTTTCGTGTTGACGGTCACGCGCACCAGTTCGGAACCGGCCTCGGCCAGCGCTTTCACTTGCGCCGTCGTGGCGGCGATATCGGCAGTATCGGTGTTGGTCATCGACTGCACGACAATCGGCGCGCCGCCGCCGATGGCAACATCGCCGACCATGACTCGGCGGCTCATCCGGCGTGTAACGAAGGGAAGGGCATCCATGAAACTTGTTTGAGTATTTATTCGAGCGCTCATTCAAGCGTTAAGCGCGCCACGCCCTGCTTGCTGCCCAGACCGACAGGTTCGCCGCGCAAGGTCACTGTGGCGACGCGATTGTTGCCGAGCACCAGCGAAAACGGCGGTTCGCCGGTCAGCGTTTTTTCAATGCCGTTTTTCGCCAGCGCAGAGTAAAGCGTTTTACCGTTTTTGTCGCGCACTTCGACCCACGAATCGCCGGTGAAGCGCAAGACCAGCTCGGCGTCTTTGCTATCAGCACCGACGGCGCTTGTTGTCGGTTTTGAGGTGGAGGAAGCAGCGGGCGCGCTGACTGATGAAGCGCTCGATGGCGACGGGTCATTTGACGAATCCGTTGGCGCAGTTTCCTTTGAAGCGTCCGCATCGACAGACGTTTCCGGCAACGGCGAGATGACCGGCGTCAGGATGTGACCGTTACCGCTATTGCTATTGCCGTTGCCACTGCTGTGCGACGGCGGTTCGGCTTCCTCGGCGGCAGCGGGCTTGACGATGATCGTCGTTTGCGTGTGATTGAGTTTGGGCAGCAAGACCGAGAGGCGCGGCCAGAAGTAAAACGCCGCCGCAATGGCTGCAAGAGCCACGACGATCAGCGCTCCTCGCCAGAAACGCGGCTTGTCGTAGGACGACAAAACCGTCGTAGTGCGCATCGGATTTTTGACGCTGAAGGCGGCGGGGCTGGTGGTTTGCGGACCTTCCGGCGGCAACGCCGCTAACACCACGCCGGCGTCGATTTTCAGCAAGCGCGCGTAATTGCGAATGAAGCCGCGCACGAAAGTGCGCTGCGGCAAAGCGGTGAAGTTTTCCTGTTCGAGCGCTTGAATCTGACGCGGCGCCAGCTTGAGCAAACGCGCAACATCGTCAACGGAAAAACCGGCGGCTTCCCGCGCTGCTATCAATAACGCGCCGGCAAAAAGCGTTTTTTCGTGAGCGCTTTGCTCCGTCGCGAGAGTATTGCTCTCATTTGAATGCACGGCAATTTCTTCTGGCGGCGTTTCTTCTTCAGGCGAAAACACTTCCGTCAAAAGCGGCGGAGCGGCCTCGTCAACCATCGCCGTCTCTGCTTCTTCAGGATTCGGCGCAACGAGCGCAAATGGCGCAGGCTCTATTGCCGGCAAATCGTTATCTGCCAGTTGCGATA
>JAITBX010000145.1 GCA_031283405.1 Burkholderiales bacterium
GCTCCCTTCTTGCGCAACAGGTAAAACAGAAAACTGGCATTGCAACACGCGCCGACGCTGGTCGCCAGCGTCAGCCCGGCGTGGCCGATTCTGAACATCAGTGAAATCGCCACGATTTGCGTCACGACAATCGAGCCGATGGCAATACGCACCGGCGTTTTCATGTCTTGCCGCGCATAAAAACCGGGCGCCAGAATTTTAATCAGAATCAGCGCCGGCAAACCGAAGCTGTAACCCAGCAACGCCGCCCGCGTCTGCCACACATCCTGCGCCGAAAAGTGACCGTATTGATACAGCGTCGAAATCAGCGGCACCGCCAACAAGCACAACGCCAGCGCCGCCGGCAGCGCCAACAACAGAGCCAACCGCAGCCCCCAATCAAGTAGCTCCGAATAACGCCGCGTATCGGCGTCGCTGTGATGACGCGCCAGCGACGGCAACAGTACCGTCCCTAATGCCACGCCGAGCAACGCGCTGGGAAACTCCATCAACCGGTCGGCGTAAGTAATCCATGAAATGCGCCCGTCGCCCAGCCATGCCGCGAGTTGCGTGTTGATCAAAATCGAAATCTGCGCCGCCGACACGCCGAGGATGGCCGGCCCCATCATTTTCAGAATGCGGCGCACGCCTTCGTCCCTGAAATCAAAGCGGGGACGCACCAGCATTCCGAGCTTGAATAGCGGATAAAGCTGCAACGCCAGTTGCGTCAGCCCGCCCAGCGCCACACCCCAAGCCAGCGCCAACACCGGCGGATCGACATGCGGCAACAGAAAAACCGCCGCGCCGATAATCGACAAATTAAGCAACACCGGCGTCAGCGCCGGAATCGCAAAACGGCGATAAACATTCAGAACCGCGCCCGCCAGCGACACCAGCGACACGAAGAAAATATAAGGAAATACGATACGGATCAGCGTCGCGGTTAACTCAACCTTCCCTGGCGTTTTGGCAAAACCGCCGGCCAACACATAGACGAGCCACGGCGCCGCCACCACGCCGATCACCGAAACCGCGAGCACCGCCAGCATCAGCAAGCCGCTCGTTTTGCTCACCAGTTGGCGGGTCGCGTCGAGGCCGCGTTGCCGCTGATATTCCGCCAGCACCGGCACGAATGCCTGACTGAACGCGCCTTCGGCAAACAGCCGCCGTAACAGATTGGGTAGCCGGAAAGCCGCCTCGAAAGCGTCCACCTGCGCGCCGGCACCAAACAGCACCGCCTTCAGCGTCTCGCGCACAAGCCCGGTCACCCGCGACAAAAAAGTCATCGCGCTGATCGTCGTCATCGCCTTGAATAAATTCACATCGTTCCCGAAAAATGCACAGCCGCAAGGATAACGCGCCCGCGCCCTTTCGGGGCGCTTCTCGCGCCTTGTGCCATCATTTTTCAGAATTGCGTCGCTGTTCCGACTTGAAATCAGCCGTTCATTCGCGCCTAACCGTATTGACGCGAAGGCGCTTTACCTCTGGTGCTTTTCGGCGTTTATGCCTGGGCGTTTCTACTGCTGTGCGGCATCCATGCGCTCACCTTTGTATCGGCGATGCGATTGCCGCACCGCCGCGAGGATGTTGCGGTGCATGAGTGATGCCCGATGAGCAAGCGAACGACAGGTACACCCCTGCGAAACCAGCCCTCTCCCGCTTGCGCGCTACGGCATTCACACTTCGCCATTCCCGCAAAAGCGGCGGGAACTTTACTATCTCGCACCCCGCCATTCCCGCGCAAGCGGGAATCCAAATCGAGCCTCCTTTTGAAGGAGGTGACGGCAAAGCCGCCGGAGGTTTGCGAACGTCTCGTTTATGAAATCATCGGCAGGTGTACGAGACGCTGAAGGCGGCGTTTTACTTTCTTACCCCCGGCCCTTACGCCGCAACCCCGCCATTCCCGCCAGCATCAGCGCCAGCAACGCCAGCATCGTTTCATTCAGCGCCGGAACCGGCGTGGCGACAGGCGAGGCGGTCAAGGCGAACGTCGCCTCGATGGTGTGGTTATCCGCGATGTTGGCCACGATGTAGGCATTGCCCGCCAGCAGGCTGGTCACATCCGCGCCGTTGTCGGTGACCGACGCAATGGCGTAGCCGCTGGCGGGCGCGATCGTGACCGTTGGGGCGCTGCCGGGGGCGTAGCCCACGTTGCCCGCCGGGGCAATGCTCCCGCCCGGGCCAGCCGTTGCCGTGACCAGGTACAGCACCTCGGCGCCATCGACGTTGTGGTAGCCGCCCTCGCCAATGGCCGCGCCGCTGCCGACGGCGTTGGTGCTTGCGCCGCCGGTTGCCGCCAGCGTTCCGGCTGTGTTGATTGTGATGGCGCCGGCTGAAAAGGGCGTCGCGGTGCCGGAGCCGCCCGAACCGATGCCCGCGCCGCCTCCGACAATGGAGTTGCCGTTGGCCCCGCCGATGGCGGTCACATTGGCGCTGCCCACGATGGTGATGCTGCCGCCTTGGGCGAGTCTGCCGCCGCCGCCGCCCGCCGCGGTCTGGCCGCCGGCGGCGTTGACCGTGCCGCCGGCGATGGTGATCGCGCCGCCGCTGCCGCCGTTGCCACCGCCAATGCCCGCGCCGTAGTTGCCGCCGGTAGCCGTCAGGCTGCCCATCGCCGCGCCCGTGGACTGCGCGTAAACCGTCAGGCGGTTCGCGCCGGACACGTTGATGCCGGCGTTGCTGGCACTGCCGTTCACGGTCAGGCTGGCGTTGTCGGCGAGGATCAGGTTTACGTCGCCGGACACCGTGATCGTGCCGCCCGCATAGGTGAAGCTGCCGGTGACGACGTACCAGCCGGTAGTCAACGTGCCGGGAGTCGGCAATCCGGTGATGTCCGCGTCTGTGTCGATTACCGTCACGTCCACACCGGGCGCGGTCTGCGCGAGAGCGCCGGCCGCGTCGATGTAGGGTACGTCAGTTGTCGTTGTCGCGTGCGCGGGAAGGGCGAGGGCGAATAACAGGGCGCTAAAAAGCGCGCAGACGAATTTGCGAATAACGAAAGCCGGCAACAACGTTTTAAGCGTAGCGGTAAGCATATTCAATCCTTTAGAGGTAAGGGGATAGGAGAAAAAAGCAGCGCAAGTCGATAAAACGGGTTTTGTAAATCCAAAATGATTATTTTACTCTTCCGCCCAAAAGCCGCAATGGTTTTTTTGGACTGCGCCTTGGCGCGCCGTTGCTGTTGTCAGCGGGTAACAGAGCAGGATGATTTTTCTTCTCTCTTCTACAACTCTACAAGTGAGAAAAGGCTGGATTTCTCTTGTGGGTGGGAGAGGGGAATGTCCTTTCCGCAGAAAGTGCCGCGCGTAACACCCACAAACCTCCGTCGGCTTCGCCGACACCTCCTTTCAAAAGGGAGTTATATATTTAACTTGTAATCCCGGCTATAGATACCGTCATACTGCGCGGAGCGAAGCGTAGTCGCAGTATCCGGAGACATGGATTCCGCGACTACGCGCGGAATGACAAACCAGAGGCTCTTGCGGCTATATGCTATAAGCGAATTTGCAAGTTAAAGGGATAGTTCCCTTTCAAAAGGAGGCTTGATTTGGATTCCCGCTCGCGGGAATGACGGCGCCCCGTCTATGAAATCGGCAAGATGTGTGCGGGACGCCGAGGACGACATCCTCTACGCACTTGCCCGTTCGGGTTAATCTCGTCGAAGCGCTCCCTCGCGTGTTCTGTTCGTCGTTAACCTTTCCTCTCATCCGTAATGACAAAGGATTGCCTCATAAATCAGGCGCGCTTCCCTTCCGATGCGCCGATTCCGGACTGCGCCGCCGCCGAATTAGCCCGCCGGTTGCTTGAAACATGATTTTCGTGTAAGATTAACAGTTATCGAAAATTTCACCAGCTACAGGAAAACGACTCATGGCAAACACGGCGCAAGCTCGCAAACGTGCCCAGCAGGCAGAAGCCACTCATCACCACAACGCCAGCCTGAAATCGGCGTTGCGTACGGCGGTAAAAAAAGTCAAGAAAGCTGTCGCTGCCGGAGACAAAGCAGCGGCAATGAAGCAGTATCAGGAATCGCAAGCGATTATCGACCGCGTTGCCGACAAGAAAGTGGTTCACAAAAACCTGGCCTCGCGCACCAAGTCGCGCCTGTCGCAAGCGATCAAGGGGATGGCGGCAGCGTAAGCCTGCGCTTTTCCTGCGTATCTTCTGAAAAAAGCGCCTTACACGAGGCGCTTTTTGTATTTCCGGCGCTTCATTCCGACCCTGAAAAAATCAGCCGCACTCCGAAGCCGATGAACAGGCAACCGGCGACCCGATCGATCCACAATGCGGCGCGCTGATAAAAACGGCGAACCGGCGGCAGAGCGAAAACCGTGGCGACGAAGCCGAACCACAACAACGATTCGATAACGACCAACAGAAAAATGCCCCAGCGCGCGCCAGAGCCGACATTGGAGCCGACGAACAATGAAAAAACGCTGCCGAAATAAACCAGCGCTTTGGGGTTGGACAGATTGACAAACAAGCCGCGCAAAAAAGTTTTGAAACTTCCGGCGGAAACAGGGATGGCGGCGGGCGCGAGTCTTTCTTCACTGATGATTTCCATGGGTGATGCTGAAGCGCGTTTCAAAAAAACGCCTCGCAATGTCGGCCACAACATCTGCCACCCCAGCCAGCACAGATAAAGTCCGCCGACGATAACGATGCCTTCGTGCAGCCAAGCCATTTGTTGCAACAGCAAGTGCAAACCGAGAAGCGCAATCGCCGCCCACAGCGCGATGCCCAACACAATGCCCAACACGCCGCCCCATACGTCGCCGAACGCATCGCGTCGCGCCTGCTTCGCGGCGGTTTGCGACACGAAGAAAAAATCGGGACCGGGACTCATCAAGGCCACGAGGTGAACGACAGCGACAGTGAAAAAAAGCATCATGCCAAATTTTGCTTTTGAATTAAATGACTACGTTTCCGCACATTCTTTCCCCTCTCCCGCCCCTTCGGCTCACCCTCTCCCACAAGTGGGAGAGGGGAATTTTGTATCTGTCTGAACCGAAAGCGCTAACTTTGAACATTTTACTCTCCGAAGATCAGGAATCAGGGGTTCGCCGCTTTCGTAAAACCGTTGCCGCGCATGTCCGCGATAAAATTTCCCAGATCATCTCGCACTTCGACGCGATAAACCGAAACATTCCGCCCTTTGGAGAGACAAGTCGAGCGCGCCATCAGGCGCTTGCCTTGCGACGCGGCAAGGTAGGAGATACTGTTCGATTGCCCCACCGTGAAGCCCACCCTCTCGCCGAGGGACAGTCGCAGATTGCAATGCACGGCAAAAACAAAATCGGCCAACGTGAAAATCGCGCCGCCATGAACAATGCCGCCCGCGTTCAGAAGCTCCTTCGTGATCGCCATACTGCATTGCACTTCTTCCGGCGTCACCGAGTCGATGACGATGCCGGCGTTGGCGGCGAAACGGTCTTTCATGAAAAAGGCGCGGATGCGTTCGATGTCGATGTTCATCCCAATGCTCGCTTTCGGTTCAGAAACGTGTGTTTGTGGAGTGTAGCCGCTTTTTTCAAAACCGTTTGCTTCCGCCCAAAAAAACACGGCTCTTGCGAGCCGTGTTTTGACGCTGTTTTTTAATCAGGCAAGCGTCTTACCTCCCCTCTTCTTCTCAACGTCGCCACCGAGCGAGTTCTCTTCTGCCGGCCACCGCGCCTCCGAACAGAAGTATGAACATCGCCATCAGCAGTAACGTTACCGGACTCGAGGCCGGGATAGGCTGGACCGGCATCGGCGCCCCGCCTCCACCTCCACGCGGCACGACCGTCAGCGGGTCTGCCGTCGTCGTGATTCCGTCGCCCGTTATGGTGATGGACGTGCCGTTGTCCGCCGTGGTCAGCGTACTGCCTTCCGCAGGGCCGGTGGTGATGCCGACAGCGGCCAAGTCATCGGGGTCGAGGTCTGCACAGGTGTTGTCGCTGTATACCACCAACCCGGTCAAATCGAGAGCATCGCCATCGGTGTAAGTCAAATCGTCCGGCTGCGTGATGACAGTGATCGAATCGATCGTCGCCAGCGCTTTTGGCGTGACGATCAGCGGATCGGTCGTTGTCGATACCTCGTTGCCCGTCGATATTGTGATGGACGGGCCATCGTCGGCGGTAGTCAAAATATCGCCGTCGGCCGGATCGGTGACGATGCCGGCGTTCGCCAGTTCGTCAGGGCCGGTCAGGTCGGTGCAGTAACCGTTCTGATAGCAAATTTTCACCACGATGTCGCTCAGATCGAGCGGATCGCCGTCGTTGTAGTCCAGATTGGGCTGTGTCGTCACTTCCATTGAGGTGATGTCCGAGGCCGGCGGCAATGTGTTCACGGTCAGGTCGTTGGCGGTTTTGCCTTCATGGCCGTTGCCGGTCACGGTGATCGGTTTGCCGCCGTCGGCGGGTTGGCTATACGTTTCGTTTCGTCGTAAGTGAGCACGATCAAGTTGTATTAACAAAGGGGCTTAGGAAGCAAACATGTTCAAAAGCATGCTAACTTCTTGAGATGACTGGAAAAAATCGATACTATCGCCGTTCAAAAATCAGCGAAGCCAAATTCCGCCAACTTTTACGTTTG
>JAITBX010000161.1 GCA_031283405.1 Burkholderiales bacterium
GTTGCGAATGTTGGGCGTTCCGCCGGATCGGCCTGCGACGTCGATTGTGCTGCCGCCCGACGGCGAAGACATTGAGGAGGAAACGTGATGTCGAGCGCCATGTTTTCTCCAGTGTTTTCTTCGACGTTTTCACTCGATGCGCTGAACACATGGTTGACGCAGTTGCCGAGTTCGCCGAAAGGCATCACGGCGGACAGCCGGCAGGTGACGCCGGGGATGTTGTTCGCGGCGCTGCCGGGGAGGTTGCACGATGGCCGACAATTCATCGGCGAAGCGATTGCGCGCGGCGCGGTCGGCGTTCTTCTGGAAGCCGGTGATAGCGGCGAAGCTGTTGAGAAAGAAACTGTTGCCGCGCCGCATTGGCGCATTCGCAAGTTAGCGTCTTGTCTGGGATTCATCGCCGACGCAGTGTATGGGCAACCGTCGCAACACATGGCCTTGATCGGTGTCACCGGCACCAACGGCAAAACATCATGTGTGCATTGGATCGCGCAAGCCTTGCACGCGCACGGAACGCGCGCCGGCGTGATCGGCACCTTGGGCAACGGGTTGGTGGAAGAAAAAACATGGTTGCCTTCACTCAACACGACGCCGGATGCGGCGAGTTTGCAAAACACGCTGGCGCAGTTTTGCCGGCAGGGCGCCGACGCGGTGGCGATGGAAGTGTCGTCGATCGGATTGGAGCAAGGGCGCGTCAACGGTTGCCGTTTCGACACTGCGCTCTTTACCAATTTGACGCGCGACCATCTCGATTATCACGGCACGTTTGAATCTTACGCAGCGGTAAAAACGCAGCTTTTTGCCTGGCCGCAACTTCGTCACGCGATCATCAACCTCGACGATCCGATGAGCGGCGCGATGATCGCGGCGGCGCGTTTGCAGAGAGCGAAAGTGTGGCGCTACAGCAGCAATGGCAACGTTTATGCCGAGATCGCTGTGACCGAAGTCAACGACGACGCGCATGAAATGCGTTTCACGGTTCGCACGCCGCAGGGCGACGGCGAAGTGCGCAGCAACTTGCTCGGCGAATTCAACCGCGCGAATGTGTTGGGCGTGTTGGGCGTGTTGCTGGCGCAGAACGTTCCGCTGTCGCAAGCGCTTCCTTTGCTTTCGATGTTGATTGCGCCGTCAGGCCGTTTGCAGCGCTTGGGAAGTGAAGGACAGCCGGTGGTGGTCATCGACTACGCGCACACGCCGGACGCGCTTGAGCGCGTACTGCAAGCGTTGCGGGCAACGCTGAAAGAGGGGCAACGATTGTTTTACGTATTCGGCTGCGGCGGCGACCGCGACCCCGGCAAACGCCCGTTGATGGGCGCGATTGCGGCGAGGGAAGCCGATCGCGTTTGGGCGACCAGCGACAATCCGCGCAGCGAATCACCGACGGCCATTCTCGCGATGATCGAAGAAGGCTTGCGCTCGGTTAACGGCGCGCAGTGGGCGGTTGAAGTCGATCGCGCGATAGCGATTGCGCAGGCGATTGCGGCGGCGCACGCCGGTGACGTGGTGTTGATTGCGGGAAAAGGACACGAGCCTTATCAGGAAATCGCAGGAGTGCGTCATCCGTTTCTGGATGCCGATGCGGCGATGCAAGCGTTGAAAACATGGAGCGCGCCATGAATGCGATGTTGCCCTTGAGCGCGATGTTGTCGCTGAGTGATGTGGCGGCGATGACCGGAGGCCGGTTGTTGGGAAGCGATAGCGAAGTGTCGAAAGTCGTCAGCGATTCGCGCGCGATCAAAGCGAAAGAATTATTCGTCGCGCTCAAAGGCGAACGTTTCGACGGTCACGATTTTGTTGAGAATGTGTTGCAAGCGGGTGCTTTTGCGATAGTGGACGAGGCGCATGCCGCGCGTTTTTACGGCAAGCCGGCGGTGGCCGTGCCCGATACCTTGGCGGCGCTTTCGGCACTGGCGAAACGTTGGCGGCAACCATTCACGCTGCCGGTGGTAGCGGTGATCGGCAGCAACGGCAAGACGACGGTCAAGGAAATGATCGCGGCGATTCTGCGCGCGCATTTCGGCGATGATGCCGTTCACGCGACGCGCGGCAATTTGAACAACGCCATTGGCGTGCCGTTGACGTTGCTGGGTTTGCGTGAAACGCATCGCGCCGCCGTGATCGAATTGGGCATGAACCATCGCGGCGAAACGCGGGCGCTGGCGGCGTGGGCGCAACCCGATGTGGCGGTGATCAACAACGCGCAGCGCGAGCATCAGGAGTTCATGAAGAGCGTCGAAGATGTGGCGCATGAACACGGCGATGTGATCGAAGCGTTGCGTCCGCAAGGTTGTGCCGTCATCAATGGTGATGATGTTTACGCGGGTTTCTGGGAACGCAAAGCGCAGGAGTTGGAGCGCAACGTTTGCCGGTTCGGCACAAAAGAAAATGCCGACGTTCGCGGTGTTTTCATGATGCAAAAAACAGGAACGCGCATTCGGGTATTTGCAAAGAATGATGAGGCTGAATTTCATTTGCCGTTGCCGGGGCGGGCGATGGCGATGAATGCGCTGGCGGCGTTGGCGGCGGCTTCGGTTCTCGACGTGCCGTTGACGGCGGCGGCGAAAGCGTTGTCGTCTTTTCGCGCAGTCTCGGGACGGTTGAATGTGATGGCGTTGAACGCGCATTGGACATTCATCGACGACAGTTACAACGCGAACCCCGATTCGGTTCGCGCCGCGGTCGATGTGTTGGCGGCGCAGTCAAGCAAGGAGCGTTGGCTGGCGTTGGGCGACATGGGCGAAGTCGGTGAGGCGGGAGAAGCGTTTCATCGTGAAGCCGGCGAATACGCCGGCGCGAAAGGCGTCACGCGCTTGTTGACTTTGGGAACGCTGGCGCGTCACGCGCAAGCGGCGTTTGACACCGACAGAAAACACGGCGGCGAACATTTCGAGACGATGGTGGCGCTGATCGAAGCGCTGCAAAAAATGTTGACGCAACACAGCGAAACGACGGGAACGGTGCTGGTGAAAGGCTCGCGTTTCATGCAGATGGACAAAGTCGTCGCGGCGCTGATGGCAGAGGCGGAAGCGACGGCAAGCAATACACAACGGAAAGATTCTCATGCTGCTTTGGCTCACTGAATTTCTGGCGCGTGACATTCGCGCCTTCAACGTTTTCGGCTACATCACGCTGCGTGCGGTGCTGGCGACGATGACTGCGCTAATGATCGCGTTCGTGATCGGTCCGCGAATGATTGCCTGGCTGGCGCGGATGAAGATCGGTCAGGCGGTGCGCGATGACGGCCCGCAAACGCATCTGGTCAAGGCGGGAACGCCGACGATGGGCGGCGCGCTGATTCTGGTGTCCATCGTGATTACATCGCTGCTGTGGTGTGATCTCAGCAACCGTTTCGTTTGGGTCGTGTTGTGGGTCGCGATGGGTTTTGGCGCCGTCGGCTGGATTGACGATTATCGCAAAGTCGTTCATCGCAATCCGAAAGGATTGTCGGCGCGCGCCAAGTTTTTCTGGCAGTCGTTACTGGGTGTTGCGGCGGCGGTGTATCTGGCGCTGGCGCTGTCGGCGCCGGGGAATGCCGACGCGCTCGATGTGATTTTGCATGTGTGGCGCAACAGCGATGCTTGGCGATTGTCGGGCAACGCCGATTTGATCGTTCCTTTTTTCAAAACGGTTTCGTATCCGCTCGGCGTGATCGGCTTCGTCACCTTGAGTTATTTTGTGATCGTCGGCTCCAGCAACGCAGTGAATCTGACCGACGGCCTCGACGGTTTGGCGATCATGCCGACCGTGATGGTGGCTGCCGCGCTGGGCGTTTTCGCTTACACCAGCGGCAATGCGGTAGTCGCGCGTTATTTGCAGTTTCCGTTCATTATCGGCACCGCCGAGTTGACCGTGATTTGCGGCGCGATGGCCGGCGCTGGCCTCGGCTTTCTGTGGTTCAACGCTTATCCGGCGGAAGTATTCATGGGCGATGTCGGCGCGCTGGCGCTGGGCGCGATGCTGGGCACGATCGCGGTGGCGGCGCGTCAGGAAATCGTGTTGTTTATCATGGGCGGCGTGTTCGTCGTTGAAACCTTGTCGGTGATCGTTCAAGTGTTGTCGTTCAAACTGACCGGCAAACGAATTTTCAGAATGGCGCCGCTTCATCATCATTTTGAATTGAAAGGATGGAAAGAAAATCAGGTCGTGGTGCGCTTCTGGATCGTCACGATTTTGCTGGTGTTAGTGGGCTTGTCAACATTAAAACTACGTTAAAACTACGCTGGGGGAAAACAGTCAACATGGAAACATTATCGAATCGTCGGGTTTTGGTGTTAGGGCTTGGGGTTACCGGTTTTTCGCTGGTGCGCCATCTTTTGCGTCGCGGCGCGCAGGTGACGATTGCCGACACGCGCGAGACGCCGCCTTACGCCGAGCGCGTTCGGTACGAATGGCCGCAAATGAACATTCATTGCGGGGCGTTGACTTCGGAGTTGTTCGACGGTATCGACATGATTGCCATTTCGCCGGGCGTGCCAAAGGATCATCTATTGATTCAACAAGCAGTGGCGCGCGGCGCGGAACTGGTCGGCGATGTGGAACTCTTTGCGCGGGCGCTGCCGCCGGAACAAAAAGTGCTGGCGATCACCGGCACCAACGGCAAGACGACGACGACGGCGTTGACGCAAGCGCTGTGTGAAGCGGCAGACCTGACGGCGATGGCGGCGGGCAATATCGGCGACGCCGTGCTTGATGTACTGGAGAAAGCTGAGAGCAGCGGAAATTGGCCGGATGTATTCGTGCTTGAATTGTCGAGTTATCAACTTGAGACAACGACTTCGCTAACGCCGGCGGCGGCGACGGTGCTGAATGTTTCAGAAAATCATCTCGATCGTTACCCCGATGTGGAAAACTACGCGGCGGCCAAGGCGATGATTTTTCATGTCGCGAAGCAGCAGGTGTTGAATGCCGACGATGCGTGGGTGGAGGCGATGCAGGTAACGGGAGTGCCGGCGCAATGGTTCGGACGAAATACTTCGGCGGTTGTGTCGCCGGAGGCGCCAAACTTCTGGCGGTTGACCGAACATCATGGTACGATGTGGCTGATGCGCGGCGCGACGCCGTTGTTGCCGATGTCGGTGCTGACGTTGGCCGGATGTCACAACGCGCTGAATGCGCTGGCGGCGTTGGCCTTGACCTCGTGCGTGATCGAGTTCGATGAAATGGTGTTGACGGAAGTGTTGGCGGCGCTGGTTTCATTTCGCGGGCTGCCGCACCGGATGGAAAATATCGCCATTGTTGACGGCGTGCGCTACATCAACGACTCCAAAGCGACG
>JAITBX010000232.1 GCA_031283405.1 Burkholderiales bacterium
GCCATGGTCAGTGCATCAATCACGATGTCCGCCGTCATCCGGGGTTGGATTGACCAGCCGACAACCTCGCGGTTAAACAGATCAAGAATGATCGCCAAGTACAACCAGCCCTCAACCGAATTGTTCAGGGCGGACTAACTAACGGGCGACCACAGAGCCTGCCCCGCGAAGGCGGGGGGGGGCCTTACAACTCCGCTGCCCATTCCCGATCCGGGCGCATCAACGGCGATTCGATGCGGACGACTTTGCGGCGGGCGCTTTGTCCTTGTTCCAATGTCACGGCGCGCTGCCCGACGCCGAACGCTTCAGCAAAAAAACGCAGCAGCGCCTGATTGGCTTTGCCGTCCACCGGCGGCGCGGCGAGCCGCACTTTCAGCGCGCCGTCGTGGATGCCTTGAATTTCGGTTCGCTTCGCGCCCGGCTGAACATGCAGGGTCAGCATCAAATCGTTGCCGTCTTCGCGTCGCCAGAGAACGGTTTTGGGAATCATCTGTGCGAAAAACTTTCCCTTCTCCCCCTACTCCGCAAGCGGGCGAGGGGTGTCGATGGCTTGATCAACACCCAACTCGTCGCCCAATTCCATTGACCGTTGCCAAGCTGCGTGTACGGCGTTCTGAAAGGTTTGGCTGACGCCTGCCTGATCGAGCACCCGGATGGCGCTCTCGGTGGTCCCGCCTTTTGAGGTGACGCGGGCGCGCAGTTCGGCAAACGGAGTGTTGCCGTGACGCGCCAGCGCCAGGCCGCCGGACAGAACGGAGAGGGCGATGGCGTGCGCTTCCTCTTCTTGCAGGTTCAGCGAGCGGGCAGCCGCTTCCAGATTTTCCAGAAAGTAGAACACATAGGCCGGGCCGCTGCCGGACAGCGCAGTCATGATGTCGAGCATTTCTTCCCGATTCAGCCAGACCACATTGCCGACGCTTTCGAGCAACTCATGGGCGCAATGCCGCGCCGCGTCGTTGACGCCGGGCATCGCATAGATGCCGGTGTGTCCGGCGCCGACCTGCGCCGGGGTGTTCGGCATCGCCCGGATCACGGCGGGATAATCGCTCAGCCAGCGCGAGAGGTCTTTGGCGCGAACGCCCGCCGCAATCGACAGCACCGCCGGAATGACGGGCGTAAATGGTGCCAATTGGCGGGCAACGGTCTGCAAATGTTGCGGTTTGACAGCTAAAACGACGATATCGACGCCATCGAAAATATTGCTTGCGAGCGACGGGTAACACTGCATCTGCGGGTAAGCCGCAGTCATCCGCGCCCGCTGACCTTCATCGGGGTCAACGACTTTGATATGGGCGGCATTCTTGCCGTTGTCCACCATTCCGCCGATCAGTGCGGTCGCCATCGCGCCGCCGCCGATAAAAACGCATTTCATAGACACCTCTCTAATTCCTGAATTTATGGCCGTTCTCCAAACAAGGCGCTGCCGATGCGCAATTCGGTCGAACCTTCGGCGATAGCGGCGTCGAGGTCGGCGCTCATGCCCATCGACAACACGTCAGCGGGTAGCCCCGCTGCTTGCGCTTGTTCCTGACACCGGCGCAACACCGCGAACTGCCGGCGCTGCTCTGTCGTGTCGTCCGTCTCTGCCGCGATCCCCATGAAGCCCCGCCATCGCAGGCGCGGCAAACGGGCGATCCGGGCGGCGAGGGCAAGCGCCGCTTCCGGCGCGACGCCGCTTTTCTGCGGCTCGGCGCTGATATTAACCTGTATCAGGATTTCCAGCGATGGCCGATCGGCGGGGCGCGCCGCCGACAAGCGCTCCGCCAGCGCCAGAGAGTTAACGGTTTCGATCCGGTCAAACAGTTGGGCGGCAAGCGCTGCTTTGTTGCGTTGCAGGGAGCCGATCAACGTCCAAGAGATGTTTTTCAGATCAGTAAGCGCTTGCTGTTTGTCTCTGGCTTCTTGGACATAGTTTTCGCCGAACCGGCGCTGCCCAAGGGCATAAAGCCGGCGCACGACCTCCGGCGGGAAGCGTTTCGAGACCGCCAAAAGGGCGATTTCCTCGGCATTTCTTCCACACTGGGCAACCGATTCGCTAATTCGTTGCCAAACCGCTTGCCATGCTTTTTGATACTGTTCCATAATCAACTCCTTGGACGCTGTGTCGTTTCGCCAAAACGTCATGGCACGCTCATGAGAAGGAAAGGATTATAGATGGATATTACCGAACTTCTGGCCTTTGCCGTCAAAAACAACGCCTCCGACCTGCATCTGTCGTCAACTCTGCCGCCGATGATCCGCGTTCACGGCGATATTCGGCGGGTCAATGTGCCGCCGCTGACGCACGAGGAAGTCTATGCGATGGTCTATGACATCATGAGCGACTCGGTGCGCAAGGAGTATGAGGAACGGCTCGAATGTGACTTTTCGTTTGAGATTCCCAATCTGGCGCGTTTTCGCGTCAACGCCTTTACCCAGTTGCACGGCGCCAGTGTGGCGTTCCGTCCCATTCCGTCGAAGGTGCAGACGCTTGAACAGTTGAGCGCGCCCAAGGCGACGCACGAAATCCTCAAGCGTCCGCGCGGTCTGATTCTGGTCACCGGCCCGACCGGTTGCGGCAAATCGACCACGCTGGCGGCGATGATCAATGAAATCAATGAGCAGGAAAACGGGCACGTTCTGACCATCGAAGACCCGATCGAGTTCGTTCACGAATCGAAGAAATGCCTCATCAACCAGCGCGAAGTCCATCACCACACGCACTCGTTCGGCGACGCGCTGCGCAGCGCCGTGCGCGAAGACCCCGACTACATTCTGGTCGGCGAAATGCGCGACCTCGAAACCATCCGGTTGGCGTTGACGGCGGCGGAAACCGGCCACTTGGTGTTTGCAACTTTGCACACCGGTTCCGCGCCCAAGACGATCGACCGGATCATCGACGTGTTTCCGGCGGCGGAAAAAGAAATGGTGCGCGCGATGTTGTCCGAATCGCTGGTGGCTGTCATCGCTCAACAATTGTTAAAAACCAAAGACGGGCTGGGACGTTGCGCCGCGTTTGAAGTGCTGATGGGCACACCGGCTGTTCGCAATCTGGTGCGTGAAAACAAAATCGCACAGATGTATTCGTCGATCCAGACCGGTCAGGCAGCTGGTATGCAGACGATGGATCAAGCGCTGCTCGATTTGGTGAAGCGCAACAAAATCACCGTTCAGTCGGCCTTGCACATCGCCACCAACAAGGAGCTGTTCAACGCTTAGTCGATACGGCATAATAAATTTTCTGCTGGTATTACGTCTTTATGAATATTTATGAATATGGATAATAAACGCGCCGTTCAATTCATTCATGATTTGCTGGAACTGCTGGTTCAGCAAAAGGGGTCTGACCTGTTTATCACCGTCGGTTTTCCTCCGGCCATCAAGGTTAACGGCAAAATTTCGCCGGTTTCAAAGTCGCCGCTGGAGCCGCAACATACCGCCGAGCTGGTTCGCTGCATCATGAACGATCGGCAAAAAGAAATCTTCGATCAGACGAAAGAGTGCAACTACGCGCTGAGCTTGCAAGGTGTCGGGCGTTTCCGCGTCAGCTCCTTTCTGCAACAGGGCTGGCCGGGCATGGTGCTGCGCTCGATCAACACCAAGATTCCGGTCTATGAAGATTTGGGAATGCCGCTGGTGCTGAAAGATGTCATCCTCGCCAAGCGCGGCATCGTCATCTTCATCGGCGCGACCGGCGCCGGCAAGTCCACCACGATGGCGTCGTTGCTCGCGCACCGCAACAAATACAGCTACGGCCACATCATCACCATCGAAGACCCGATCGAATTCATTCACGAACACGGCAACTGCATTTTTACGCAGCGTGAAATCGGCGTCGATACCGATTCGTGGGACATCGCGCTGCAAAATTCGTTGCGGCAAGCGCCCGACGTCATCATGATCGGTGAAATTCGTTCGCGTGAAAACATGGACTTCGCCATCGCCTTCGCCGAAACCGGCCACCTGTGCATGGCGACCCTGCACGCCAACAGCACCAACCAAGCGCTCGACCGCATCATCAACTTCTTCCCGGAAGAGCGGCGCACCCAAGTGCTGATGGACTTGTCGCTCAACATTCGCGCTTTCGTGGCGCAGCGTCTCATCCTGCGCGCCGATGGTCGCGGTCGTGTGCCGGCAACGGAAGTAATGCTCAATACGCCGCTCACTTCCGATCTCATTTTCAAGGGCGACATTCCCGGCATCAAAGACATCATGAAGCGTTCGCGCGAGCAGGGTATGCAGACCTTTGACCAATCGCTGTTCGATCTGTACGAGAAAGGTCTGATCACTTACGAAGACGCGCTGCGCAACGCCGACTCGATCAACGATCTGCGGCTCGACATCAAACTGCGCGGCAAAGAAGCGCGCAGCCGCGATGCCTTCACCGGCACCGAACATCTCAGCGTGGTGAACAGCATCGCTCCCGACCTTGCCGACCCTGAATACGCGCTGGGACGCTAGGGCACTAACGCACATGACCGATGAAGCCTTGACCCGACCGGTCGAGATCACGCTGCACAGCGCCTCGCGGCAACTGGAGTTGCGCTACGCCGATGGCCGTGAAATTCGTTTTACGCACGAATTTTTGCGCGTGTTCTCGCCGTCCGCCGAAGTGCGCGGACACGGCCCCGGGCAAGAAACTTTGCAGACTGGTAAAAAAGACGTCAGCCTCATTCGGATCGAGCCGGTCGGTCACTACGCGCTGCGGCTGGTTTTTTCCGACGGTCACGATTCCGGCTTGTATTCGTGGAACTATCTGGCCGAACTGGGCGCACAGCAGGAAACTTTGTGGCAGGATTATCTGGCGCGTTTGAAAGAGGCAGGCGGCAGCCGCGAAGCACCTCCTGCACCGTCGTCAGCTTCAATCTGAGCGCGCTGAAAAAACGTGGAGAAAAAAACCACCGACTTCGGTTTTGAAACCGTTTCCGCCGACGACAAACAAAAGCGCGTCGCCGACGTCTTTGATTCCGTCGCCGCGAAATACGATTTGATGAACGACTTGATGTCGTTCGGGCTGCATCGCTACTGGAAACGTTTTGCCATCGCGCGGGCATCTGCACTGCTGCCCGAAGATGCAGCCATTCTCGATCTTGCCGGCGGCACCGGCGACCTGACCCGCAGCTTCCTGAAAAAATTTCCGAAAGCAACCGTCGTTTTGTCCGACATCAACAACGCCATGTTGCAAGAAGGACGCAAAATCCTGCGCAGTCACGGCATCACCACGCCGGTGGTGCAATGCAACGCCGAAGCGTTGCCGTTTACCGATCAAAGCCTTCACGCCGTGTCGATCAGTTTCGGCCTGCGCAACGTCACCGAAAAAGAAACCGCGTTGCGTGAAATGCGCCGCGTGCTGAAGCCCGGCGGCTTGGCGCTGGTGCTGGAATTTTCCCACGTGTGGAGGCCGCTCTCGCCGTTCTACGATTTCTACAGCTTCAAAGTGTTGCCGAAACTCGGCCGCCTCATCGCTCACGACGAAGCGAGCTATCGTTACCTCGCCGAATCCATCCGCAAACACCCCGATCAGGAAACGCTGAAAGCGATGATGCTGGACGCCGGCTTTCAGCGCGTGGATTACCACAACCTGACCGCGGGTGTCGTCGCCGTTCACGTTGGGCGGGCGTGAATCAGGGATCAGGAATCAGGGTGTAGGGGCGACCTGTGGTCGCGTTGAGCTATTGCGAGCGGCAGCCCTGCAACTGTGGAGGTGGTTGGAAGATGAAAAAATACTTTTGTTCATCATTGCCTTTTGCTTTGCGCCGGTATGCGCAGCGGCTCCTCCGCCAACTGTTTACTCGATAAATACGATAACGATTGGGAAAGCCTCGTTTAATAATATCCGCGAGGTTTTTGGAGAGGCGAACGAAGTGAGCACCTGTTGGCATTCTGATGCTGACTGTAAAGGGATTTGCTACGTTTATTCCAAAAATTCCCAGAGCGCTTATTTGATTTTTGAAACCAGCTCATTTGAAAGTGAAACGATTTATAGGGATTTGATTGGTAGCGAGTTAGCCATCTACAACTACAGGCTTTCTCTTATCAATCCTCAAATTGAATGCTCGCCAACGCAGATAGATTTGTTTTCTTTGGAAACAGGAAATGGATTCAAGCTGGGTCAAAACAGCGCAGAATTCAAGAAAAAGGGTGCGGTCAAATTCAAGAGAAAAGGTAAAATCCTGACTTACTCTTTCGGCAAGAAGAAAGCCCATGATTGGTTTCAAGAGGGCAGATACGACGGTTGTGAGTGGACGGGTTTGGAAGCGCAATTCAAATCCGACAAACTCATGGAAATTCTGGTGACGAAGATTGAAGAGGAAGGCGGGTAATCCCCCCGTAAAACTGAGCCAACCAAAAGTAGAATTTTCCATGATATAGAGGTGAAGGGAAATTCAGATGAAGAAATCGAGATTTAGCGACAGCCAGATAGTTGGGATATTGAA
>JAITBX010000187.1 GCA_031283405.1 Burkholderiales bacterium
GGGCGTCGATTCGTTTCCGCGCTCACGCGAGGCATCGCGCGAAAAAATTTGCGACGGCGGCACTTCGATCGCCTGAATCCGGCCGGGTTCGGGCAACTGCATCGCCAGCGAGCCGCGCGCCAGCCGGTCGATGCGCGCCGGCACACTCCACGTTGACAATTCGAGTTGCAATCTGCCGTAGTCAACTTCATACGCCTGCGCCTGCTGACGACTGCGTTCCAACTCGATGAACAAGTTGCGCGCCTGATGGCGCGAGGTGACCAGCGACAATGCGCAAACAATCAATACCAACAACAAAACACCGGCGCGCGCCATCACATCGCCTCCCTGTTGCCGAACGCCGCCGCGTACAAACGCGCCGCATCGTTTTGATGCCACGTTGCCGCCGTGCGCTCTGCCACTCGCAACACAGCGCTGCGCGCTCGCGGATTGGTGTTCACTTCATCTTCGCCCGCTTTGATGGCGCGGCCGATCAATCGCAACGGAGGCTCTGGCAACGCCGCTTGCGCCAGAGGCAAACGCAGCAACGCTTCATTGCCGCCGAACGGCTGCGCCGCACAACGCATGAAGCGTTTCACCAGGCGATCTTCCAGCGAATGAAAACTGATCACCGCCAGCCGCGCGCCGGTTTTCAACAAAGCCATCAGGCGTGGCAACAAACGCATGATTTCTTTCAACTCCTCGTTTACCTGGATACGAAGGGCCTGGAAAGTGCGCGTAGCCGGGTCCTGACGCCAGTCGCCGCGTACCCGCGCGCCGAGACTTTGAGCGACGAGCGCGGCCAACTGAGCGGTACGTTCGACTGGCCGCTCCTGCCGAGCCTCGACAATCGCCCTTGCAATCGATGCAGCAAACCGTTCTTCACCATAATTTTTCAAAACCTCCGTGATTTGTTGTTGGCTCGCCCGCGCCAAAAACGCCGCCGCCGATTCGCCGCGCGCCGGATCCATTCGCATATCGAGCGGCCCGTCGTTGCGAAAAGAAAAACCGCGTTCGGCATCGTCGATCTGCGGCGACGACACGCCGAGATCGAGTAACACACCATCGACTTCATGAATTGCGTATTCGGCAAGCACGTCGGGCATTTCAGAAAACCATGCGCGTCGAAATAAAAAACGAACATCCTCTCGCATCAATACAGCCGCTGCGGCTTCGGCATCGGGGTCGCGATCGAGCGCAATCACTCGCCCCGTCTCGTTCAACTGCGCCAGAATCGCGCGACTGTGGCCGCCGCGTCCGAAAGTTCCGTCAACATAAACACCGTCGCGGCGCATTCGCAGCGCCGCCAGTACTTCGTTCAACAATACCGGTGCATGATGCAAACTCATCGAAACGTGCTTTACAGCGAAAAACCATCGAGAACCGGCGGCAGATCATCGTGCGTCAAGCGAATCGCCTGCGCCATCTGCGCCTGCCACAATCCTTCGTCCCACAACTCGAAATGCCCGCCCTGCCCGACCAAAACCACCCGATGATCGAGCTGCGCGTATTGCCGCAGCGACGGCGCAACCAGCGCGCGACCGGCGCCATCGAGCGCCACATCGTCGGCGTAACCGACCAGCAAGCGTTGCAAGGCGCGAATGCGCTCATCGAACGACGACAGCGCCATCAACTTTTCCTGAATCGGCTCCCACACAGGCTGCGGATAAATCAACAAGCAACGGCTGGGATCGGCCGTCATCACCAAGCGGCCTTCGCCGTGCAGATAGAGAGCGTCCCGATAGCGAGCGGGAACCGCCAGCCGCCCCTTGGTATCAAGCGCAAGCTGCGTCACCCCGCGAAAAACGGGAGCAGAAACTTTTGGCAAAGGCGTTTGAGAAGCATCCATCACGCAACAACCATTCCCAAGAAAAACACCTAAAAACAAAGAGTTGCCAGTGAAAAGCCACGCCATGCCGCCCTTGATCCGGGCTTGGGCAGTCGTGTTGGAACTGTGGATGAAGAAGCGTTGTCTCTCATTCGCTCCGCCTACTTACCACAATTTCCCACTTTTTCACACCTCCCGCCACTATACGGCGCACTCCAGAGATCGTCAACATCCCCTCTGTTTTTATTGAAAAAACTCAAAATTGGCGATGTTTTCTCTTTTTCTTTTAGAAATAGGCCGTTAAAACGCAAAGTGAAAGTATTTTTTTAAGAAACTGTCGCAAAAAAACCACGCCGCATGCCGCGCTCTCGCCATCATCGGCCTTTCTCCCCCGAAACCGTGATTTTCTGAGGCTCGCAAGCCGATGCCGCCGGAAACGATTTCGATTTTCCCTGCCAAAAACGACGCAAATCGTGCTCCCGAAAGGACAAACCCCGACAAAATCACGGAAAAACCCGGGCAAATACTACGCAAGCGGTCGTGACAATGGTAAGCTTTTCAACGGGGCCGTCGTGAAACTGCGGAGCATAGAAAGCCCGCCGAAAAAATCATGATCGGATTTGTCCATAACGCTTTCGAGGTTTGAACCATGACCCGCTTCCTTTCCTCTCGCTGCCGCTTGGTGCTGCTGTCGCTGGCCGTTGTCTGGCTGGTGGGCGGTTGCGCCACGACCGAAGACGCGCGCACCGGTTACCGTCACGACTTGTGGTGGCTGGGCGCCAATTCACCGGACACCACGCGCTGGCCGGCCAACGACCAAATGGAACTGGCGCCGATGACCAATCATTGGCTTCCCGAGCGTACCCCGACGCCGGCCACACCATCACCGGGCTGGCCGCCGCTATAATCGCGCATCGCCGTCAATCGCGCGCATTGTCACGTTGTTGTTGTAATCGCCGCGATTTCATAGAGGCCATAAAACAAAAAGCGAAAGCGGAAACGCTTTCGCTTTTTGTTTTCACTCTCTCACACATAAAGCGTAGAGGCACGGCGCGCCGTGTCCCCGCATCTGTCAAACGGGCGGCCGAGGACGTCGCTCCTACACTACTCGATCACGCAATCAACGAAGTACCGTATCTTGCCGTCAACCACTTCCGAAACCAGTCCGTGGATGTCGGTTTCAAAGCCCGGAAAGGTGTGGTTCAATTCGCGCGCGAACTGCAGGAAGTGAACGATTTGTTTGTTGAAGCGCTCGCCCGGAATGAGCAGCGGGATTCCCGGCGGATACGGCGTCACCAGCATCGCCGTCACCCGTCCTTCAAGCTCGTTGATGGTGACTCGCTCGATGTCGCGGTGCGCCATCTTTGCCCACGCATCGGCAGGACGCATCGCCGGCTCGATCGGCGATACATACATCTCGGTGGTGATGCGCGCCACGTTGTACGCTTTGTAGAAGTCGTGCAACTGCTGACACAAATCGCGCACGCCCATTTTTTCGTACAGCGAATGTTTGGCGATGAACTCCGGCATCACTCGCCACAGCGGCAAGTTGGCGTCGTAAGCGTCTTTGAATTGCTGCAACTCGGTCACCATCGTGTTCCAGCGGCCTTTGGTAATGCCGATCGTGAACATGATAAAGAACGAGTACAGTCCGGTTTTCTCGACGATGATGCCGTGTTCGGCGAGGTATTTTGTAAGCACACCCGCCGGAATGCCCCAATCGGCAAACGAACCGTCAACATCGAGTCCCGGCGTGATCAGCGTCGCCTTGATCGGATCGAGCATGTTGAAGCCCGGCGCCAAATCGCCGAAGCCGTGCCAGCGTTCGCCGGCGTGCAGCATCCATTGCTCGCGCTCGCCCATGCCGTCTTCCGGCAAAGCATCCGGCCCCCACACTTTGAACCACCAGCCGTCATCTTTCTTGGTTGACGCCCACTCTTCGCCGACTTTGCGCATCGCCCGCCGAAAATCCATCGCTTCCTGAAGCGATTCTTCCAACAGCGCCGTGCCACCCGGCGGCTCCATCATCGCCGCCGCCACATCGCACGAAGCGATGATCGCGTATTGCGGGCTGGTCGAAGTGTGCATCAAATACGATTCGTTGAAGCGCGGCAAATCCAGCGAGCGCGTCTGCGAATTTTGCACGAGAATCTGCGAGGCCTGACTCAAGCCGGCCAGCAGCTTGTGCGTCGATTGCGTCGAAACCACCATCGACTCTTTGCAGCGCGGTCGCCCTTCGCCGATGGCGTGGTAGTCGCCGTAAAAATCGTGGAAGGCCGCATGCGGCAACCACGCTTCGTCGAAATGCAGCGTGTCGATTTTGCCGTCCAGCTCTTCCTTGATCTCTTCGACGTTGTAGAGAATGCCGTCGTAAGTGCTTTGCGTGATCGTCAACACGCGCGGCTGCTCTTTCTGATCTTTGGCGAAAGGATGCGCGGCGATTTTCTTTTGAATGTTTTCCCAGGCAAATTCCGATTTCGGAATCGGCCCGATGATTCCGTAGTGGTTGCGCGTCGGCATCAAAAACACCGGAATCGCGCCGGTCATAATGATCGCGTGCAATACCGATTTATGGCAGTTGCGATCGACGACGACAATATCACCCGGCGCGACGGTTGAATGCCAGACGATCTTGTTCGATGTCGAAGTGCCGTTGGTGACGAAAAACATGTGGTCGCTGTGAAAAATCCGCGCCGCGTTGCGCTCGCTCGCCGCCACCGGGCCGGTGTGATCGAGCAACTGCCCCAACTCATCGACGGCGTTGCACACATCGGCGCGCAACATGTTCTCGCCGAAAAACTGGTGAAACATTCGCCCGACCGGGCTTTTCAAAAACGCCACGCCGCCCGAATGCCCCGGGCAATGCCACGAGTAAGAACCGTCCGCCGCGTAATGCGTCAACGCGCGAAAGAACGGCGGCGGCAACAAATCGAGATAAGCGCGCGCCTCGCGCACCACATGGCGAGCGATAAATTCCGGCGTATCTTCAAACATGTGAATGAAGCCGTGCAACTCGCGCAACACATCGTTCGGAATGTGTTGCGAGGTTCGCGTTTCGCCATAGAGGAAAATGGGAATGTCCGCATTGCGGTGGCGAATCTGCTCGACGAAAGCGCGCAGATTGGCGACGGTTTGCGTTATCGCTTCGCCGGAAAATTCTTCGTCGTCCACCGACAAGATGAAAGCCGACGCGCGGCTTTGCTGCTGCGCGAATACCGACAAATCGCCATAAGCCGTCACGCCTAACACTTCAAAGCCTTCCTCTTCGATCGCTTGCGCCAGGCTGCGAATGCCCAGGCCGCTGGCGTTTTCCGAACGGAAATCTTCGTCGATGATTACAACGGGAAAATGGAATTTCATTTTGCGCTCTTTCCTCTCGCTGTTTTTTTCGCTACATTTTCGGCAGCGTCACGCCGGTCTGCCCCTGATATTTGCCGCCGCGATCTTTGTACGACGTTTCGCACTCTTCGTCAGACTCGAAGAACAGCACTTGCGCCACGCCTTCATTGGCGTAAATCTTGGCGGGTAACGGCGTCGTGTTGGAAAACTCCAGCGTGACGAATCCTTCCCATTCCGGCTCGAACGGCGTGACGTTGACGATGATGCCGCAACGCGCGTAAGTCGATTTGCCGAGGCAAACAGTCAATACATTGCGCGGAATGCGGAAATACTCGACCGTCCGCGCCAGCGCAAACGAGTTCGGCGGAATGATGCAAACGTCGCCCTCGAAATTGACGAAGGATTTTTCGTCGAACTTTTTGGGATCAACGATGGTGGAATTGATGTTGGTGAAAATCTTGAACTCGCGCGAACAGCGAATGTCGTAACCGTAACTCGACGTTCCATACGACACGATGCGCGCGCCGTTGATGTGCCGTATCTGTTGCGACTCGAACGGCTCGATCATGTTGTGCTGCGCCGCCATCCGGCGAATCCATTTGTCTGACTTGATCATGTGGCTCTCCCTTGAACTTCAATCGCTCAGGTATTTTGCACGACGATGTTCGGAAACTTCGATGAGAAATCCACCGCTTTTCCGGCAATCGCCACCGCCGTCTTGCGCGCGATTTCCTTGTAAATGGCGGTGATTTTTCCGTCGGGATCGCTCACGACAGTTGGCCGCCCTGAGTCGGCTTGCTCACGAATCTGCATGTCGAGCGGCAACGCGCCCAACACCGGCAACTGATACTCTGCCGCCATTTTGGCGGCGCCGCCTTCGCCGAAAATGCGTTCGATGTGACCACAATTTGAACAGATGTGAACACTCATGTTCTCGACGATGCCGACCACCGGCACGCCGACTTTCTCAAACATCTTGTAGCCTTTGCGCGCGTCGATCAATGCAATATCCTGCGGCGTGGTGACGATCACCGCGCCGGTCACCGGCACTTTCTGCGCCAGCGTCAACTGAATGTCGCCGGTGCCCGGCGGCAAATCGACGACCAGATAATCGAGGTCGCGCCATTTCGTTTGCCGCAACAACTGATCGAGCGCCTGCGTCGCCATCGGCCCGCGCCACACCATCGGCGTGTCGGCGTCGATCATGAAGCCGATCGACATCACTTGCAAACCATAAACTTCGAGCGGATCGATCGTCTCGCCGTCCTCTGACGTCGGCTGCGCGTTGATGCCCAGCATCATCGGCAGTGACGGCCCGTACACGTCCGCGTCGAGCATGCCGACGCTCGCCCCTTCGGCGGCCAGCGCCAGCGCCAAATTCACCGCCGTCGTCGATTTGCCGACGCCGCCTTTGCCGGACGCCACCGCGATCACGTTCTTCACGCCGGGCAACAGTTTCAATCCCTGCTGCGCCGCATGCGCAACGATACGTTGGCGCACCTCGACTCGCGCTTGGCTGACGCCCGGAAGTTTTTTCAGCGCCTCTTCGATCTCTCTTTGCACGAGAGCCATCTGGCTTTTCGCCGGATAGCCCAATTCGATTTCCACCCGCGCTTCGCCGCTCGCCGCCGCGATTTTTTTCACGCTCTTGCCGGCCACGAAATCTTTGCCGGTGTTGGGGTCGATCAGCGTTTTCAGACACGATTGCACGTCGGTTTCAAGTGACGCCATGGTTGCTCCAGACACGAGGGTTTATCAGGGCGCGGCGGCAAAGCCGCGCGAAATGTTGCATTTTATCTTGGTTGGCAGGCGATTTGCGCCAAAATTCATGGGAGCCGGTAACACGCTTTGTTAGAATGGTTGTTTACGCCCGCTTTCTACCGACTATGCCAAAAGCAACACCCCACCCCCGCCGGATTTTCATATCCACAGCATTGCCCTATGCCAACGGCGCCTTCCACATCGGCCACGTCATGGAATACATTCAGGCCGACATCTGGGTGCGCCACGTCCGCTTGCAACTGACCGACGCCGATCAGTTGTTTTTCGTCGGCGCCGACGACACCCACGGCGCGCCGATCATGCTCAAAGCCGAAGCCGAAGGCATCACGCCGCAAGCGCTGGTCGCGCGCATCGCCGCCACCCGTCCCAAATGTCTGAACGGTTTCCTCATCAGCTTCGACCATTGGCACAGCACCGATTCTCCGGAAAACGTTGAACTGTCGTGCGACATTTATAAGAAGCTCAAAGCGCACGGGCTGATTTATCCGAAAACCATCGAGCAGTTTTACGATCCGATCAAAGGCATGTTTCTGCCCGACCGTTACATCAAAGGCGAATGTCCCAAGTGCGGCGCCAAGGATCAATACGGCGACGCTTGTGAACATTGCAGCACCGTCTATAACGCCACCGAGCTGATCAATCCTTATTCCACCCTGTCGGGCGCCGCGCCGGTATTGAAAACCTCGGAACATTTTTTCTTCAAACTGTCCGACCCGCAATGCCTCGCGTTTCTGCACGAATGGACACAACACCACCGTTTGCAGAGCGAAGTCAGCAACAAAATCCGCGAATGGCTCGGCGAAGAAGGCGGCGAAAGCAGACTCATCGACTGGGACATCTCGCGCGACGCGCCGTATTTCGGTATCGAAATTCCCGACGCGCCCGGCAAATATTTTTACGTCTGGCTCGACGCGCCGATCGGTTATCTCGCCAGTTTGAAAGCGCGACTGGCGCAAGACGGCGTCGCGCTCGCCGATTTTCTGCGCGACCCCGGGATCGAGCAATACCATTTCATCGGCAAAGACATCATTTACTTTCACACGCTGTTCTGGCCGGCCATGCTGAAATTCGCCGGCGAACCGTACCATGTGCCGGACAATGTTTTCGTCCACGGTTTCATCACTTTTTCCGGCGAGAAAATGTCGAAGTCACGCGGCACCGGCATCAGTCCTGAGCTGTATCTCGATCTGGGATTGAACCCCGAATGGCTGCGTTATTATCTCGCCGCCAAACTGAATGATCGCGTCGAAGACCTCGATTTCAATCCCGACGATTTCATCGCGCGCGTCAACAGCGATCTGATCGGCAAATACATCAATATCGCCAGCCGCACCGCGACCTTCATCAAAAAATATTTTAACAACCGTCTTGGACAACATTTCGCCGCCTTGCCGATTGCGCAGGAAACTTTGCAACAAGCGAACGCCATCGCCGCGCTCTACGACAAGCGCCAGTTCTCCGCCGCCGTGCGGCAAATCATGGAGCTTGCCGACAAGATGAACGCTTACTGGGATCAGCAAGCGCCGTGGACGCTCGCCAAACGCTTCGACGCTCTGGACGATAACGAACGCGCCGCCTTGCACGACACTTGCTCGGTCGCGCTTGAAGTTTTCCGTCTGCTGACGCTGTATCTGAAACCCATCCTGCCGAAACTCGCTGGTGAGGCCGAACATTTTCTGAGCATCGCGCCACTGAATTGGCGCAATGCGGCAGCAGCGCTCAAGGCCGGTCACGCCATCAACGATTACGCGCATCTGATGACCCGCATCGATCCGAAACAACACATCGACCGTCTGCTGGAAGCGCAAGCGTTGCCCGCGCCAGCAGTAAAGAGCAGCGCCGCTGCGCCGGCGGCAACGCCTTCTGCTTCGACATCTTCTGCCCAGACGCCTGCCATCATCACCATCGACGACTTCGCCAAAGTCGATCTGCGCGTCGCCCAAATTCTTCACGCCGAAATCGTCGAAGGTTCCGACAAATTGTTGAAGCTGACCCTTGATCTCGGCGAAGAAAAACCGCGCACCGTCTTTGCCGGCATCCGCAGCGCCTACGCGCCGGAACAACTGATCGGCCGTTTCACCGTGGCCATCGCCAACCTGGCGCCGCGCAAAATGAAATTCGGCGTCTCCGAAGGGATGGCGCTCGCCGCTTCCGGTGAAACGCCCGGCATTTATTTATTGCAACCGGACAATGGCGCGCAAGCGGGAATGAAAATAAAGTAGAGACAAGGTCTGCCTTGCCTCTACGATATGGGGGATGTTGTAGGGGCGGCATTCTGCCACCTGAAAAAATTCGGGCGACCACAGCCAGAAAATCAAACAGACAACTTCTAAAAAAATGCCCGGCATCGCCGGGCATGGAAGTAAAGCGTTTGCGTGTTCGTTATTTTTCTCAAACAACGCCTTGCGCCATCATCGCATCGGCCACTTTCACGAAGCCCGCGATATTGGCTCCGTCAACATAGTTCACGAAATCCGGCGATTCCTTGCCGTAGCGCACACACGAAGCGTGGATCGCGTGCATGATAGCGCGCAGGCGCGTATCGACTTCTTCGCGCGTCCACGAAAGTCTCATGCTGTTCTGACTCATCTCCAGACCGGACACCGCCACGCCGCCGGCGTTGGCCGCCTTGCCCGGGCCGAACATGGTCTTGGCGTCGTGGAAAACTTTCATCGCGTCCAGCGTTGACGGCATGTTAGCGCCTTCGGCCACGCACTGACAGCCATTCTTGACCAGCGTCTTGGCGTCTTCGCTGTGAATCTCATTCTGCGTCGCGCACGGCAGCGCGATATCACAAGCAATGTGCCACGGCGTTTTGCCTTTGTGGAAAGTGATCTTGTGCTTTTCGGCGAACACTTGCAAACGGCCGCGCTCGACATTCTTCCAGCGGATCAATTCGCTGAGTTGATCGGAAGTCATCCCTTGCGCAAATTCCGCCGTTCCTTCCGAGTCGGACATCGACACCACTTTGGCACCGCCCATCAAACATTTCTCCGCCGCGTACTGCGCAACGTTGCCGGAGCCGGAAACCGTCACCCGCTTTCCTTCCATGCCCTGCGAGCGCACCGCCAACATTTCATTGACGAAATAAATCAAACCGTAGCCGGTCGCTTCCGGACGAATCAAACTGCCGCCGAAAGAAATGCCCTTGCCGGTAAACACGCCGGTGAAAACATTCGCCAGTTTCTTGTATTCTCCGAACAAAAAGCCGACTTCGCGTCCGCCGACGCAGATGTCGCCCGCCGGCACGTCGGTATCCGCGCCGATGTGGCGAAAAAGCTCGCTCATGAACGACTGACAGAAGCGCATGACTTCGCTGTCGCTCTTGCCTTTCGGATCGAAATCGGAACCTCCCTTGCCGCCGCCCATCGGCAACGTCGTCAACGCATTCTTGAACACCTGCTCGAACGCGAGAAACTTCAACATCCCCATCGTCACCGACGGGTGAAAACGCAGGCCGCCTTTATACGGACCAATAGCGCTGCTCATCTGCACGCGGAAACCGCGGTTGACGCGCACCTTGCCCTGATCGTCCGTCCACGGCACCCGAAAAGTGATCGTGCGCTCCGGCTCCACGAGGCGCTCCAGCAGCGCATTGTCGCGGTACTGCGGATTCTTCTGAACGAACGGCCACAGACTTTGCATGACCTCGGTGACCGCCTGATTGAACAACACCTGGCTGGGATCCTTATCATGCACATACGACAAAAAATCATTCAAACCTTGAGGCATCTTGTACACTCCATTTTGCAAAAAATAAAAACATGACAGCGGGCGCCGAACTTCCGTTGAAATTCAACACGCGCCCGCACAAAAAAGAAACATCCCTATCGCGCACATGAGCATTTTACTTGCTGCATTTTGCCCGCTGCGCCTTGCCTGCCGCGCTTCGCTGTTACTGCGCTCTCGTCGCGCCTTTGTCACACTACGCTTGGCAGCTGGCTACAATTTGTTTGCCTCTGCCGTTTCGTTGAACGCCAAAAATCAGGAGCGCCAGACCCGATCAAAATATTTCTCCTGCATACAGTGAAACTGCACAAATCGAATGATAATGCAACAAACGCATGAGCTATACTTTTTTCAAATAGTGTTTGATTCAAGTCAAAAACCATTCTACGGTCATTGTTAATTTTCAATGCCTCCCCTCTCCCTTTGTGGGAGAGGGGCAAGGGGAGAGGGGTGTAGGGCGGATAAGGCCAAAGGCCGTCATCCGTCGATCAATGGAAATGGTGGATGACGCCGCTTCGCGGCTTATCCACCCTACGGCACTGATTTCGTAGGGGCGCTCGCCCTTACGCCCTGAACCTCACCCCGCCTGCAACGGGTACAGTTTCCAGTCGCCGCCTTTCAGCGAACGCAGTCCTTCCACCGCCGCCAGCGCGCCGGAGATCGTTGTGCAGTAGGGAATGTTGTTCGCCAACGCCGTGATGCGGATCAGCCGCGAATTGGCAATCGCCGTGCGCGTTTCTTCGACGGTGGTGAACACCATCGCAATTTCGCCGCTCTTCATCACGTCAACGATGTGCGGGCGGTTTTCTTTGAGCTTGTTGACGGTTTTCACTTCGAACCCAGCGGCGCGAATCGCCTCCGCCGTGCCTTGTGTCGCCATCAGTGTGTAGCCGCCCATCGCCATCAACATTTGCGCGACTTTGACGGCGCGCGCTTTGTCGGCCTCTTTGACGGTCAGCAACACCGTGCCGCTGTCGGGCAAGCGCACGCCCGCCGCCAACTGCGCTTTGAACAACGCTTCACCGAAAGTTTCGCCGATGCCCATCACTTCGCCGGTCGAGCGCATTTCCGGCCCCAGCACCGGATCGACGCCGAGGAATTTGCGGAATGGGAACACGGCTTCCTTGACGCTGATTCGCTTCGGCTTCACTTCTTCGAGCACGCCTTGTTCGCGCAGTGTTTTGCCGGACATGCAACGCGCCGCAATTTTGGCCAACGGCAATCCCGTCGCTTTGGAGACGAACGGCACGGTGCGCGAGGCGCGCGGATTGACTTCGAGAACGTAAATTTCATCGCCGCCCGCTTTGTGCTGAATGGCGAATTGCACGTTCATCAAACCGACCACGTCGAGCGCTTTGGCCATCGCCCGCGTTTGCGTTTTCATCGCTTCGACCGTCGCCGCCGACAGCGAATAAGGCGGCAGCGCGCAAGCCGAATCGCCGGAGTGCACGCCCGCTTGCTCGATGTGTTCCATCACGCCGCCGATGAATACGGTTTCGCCGTCGGCGATGCAGTCAACGTCGCACTCGATCGCGTCGTCGAGAAACCGATCAAGCAGCACCGGCGAATCGTTCGACACAGTGACCGCTTCGCGCATGTAGCGTTCGAGATCGCGCGACTCGTGCACGATTTCCATGGCGCGACCGCCCAGCACATACGACGGACGCACAACCAGCGGATAGCCGATCTTTTCGGCGCAACGCAACGCTTCCGCTTCGGTGCGTGCCGTGGCGTTCGGCGGCTGCTTCAATTTCAACTGGTAAAGAAGTTTCTGAAAACGCTCGCGGTCTTCGGCGGCGTCGATGCTTTGCGGCGAGGTGCCGATCACCGGCACGCCGTGCGCTTCAAGCGAGAGCGCCAGCTTTAGCGGCGTCTGCCCGCCGAATTGAACGATCACGCCTTCCGGCTTTTCGAGGTCAACGATTTCGAGCAAGTCTTCGAGCGTCAACGGTTCAAAATACAAACGGTCGGAAGTGTCGTAGTCGGTCGAAACGGTTTCAGGATTGCAGTTGACCATGATCGTCTCGAAACCGTCTTCGTGCAGCGCCATCGCCGCATGCACGCAGCAGTAATCGAACTCGATGCCCTGCCCGATCCGGTTCGGCCCGCCGCCCAGCACGATGATCTTGCGCCGATTGCTCGGACGCGCTTCGCAAGCAGCGTGTGTTTCTCCGTAGAGCGGCATTTCATAAGTCGAATACAGATACGCCGTGCTGCACGCAAATTCCGCCGCGCACGTGTCAACGCGCTTGTAAACCGGTCGCACGCCCAACGCCAACCGTTTCTCGCGCACTGCCGCCGGCGTCGTTTTCAACAATTTCGCCAAGCGCCGATCGGAGAAGCCCATGCTTTTCAACACGCGCATTTCTTTCTCGGTCAACGCGGCGAGCGTGTGCGCAGTCAAGCGCGTTTCCATCGCCACGATTTCTTCGATCTGCGCCAGAAACCACGGGTCGATGGCCGTCTCTTTGTAGATTTCGTCGATCGAAATTCCCAAACGGAAAGCGTCGGCCACATACCAGAGTCGCATCGGTCCCGCTTCGCTCAACTGGTCGATGATTTCTTCGCGGTCGGTCGATTGTTCGTCGAAACCGTCCACGCCAATTTCCAATCCGCGCAACGCTTTTTGCAGCGACTCCTGCAACGTCCGCCCCATCGCCATCACTTCGCCGACCGCTTTCATTTGCGTAGTCAAACGCGGATCGGCTTCGCGGAATTTTTCAAACGCGAAACGCGCCACTTTGGTGACGACGTAATCAATCGTCGGCTCGAACGAAGCCGGAATGGCGCCGCCGGTAATATCGTTTTTCAGTTCGTCGAGCGTATAGCCGACGGCCAGTTTGGCGGCGATTCTCGCAATCGGAAAACCGGTCGCTTTCGAAGCCAGCGCCGACGAACGCGACACGCGCGGGTTCATTTCGATCACGATCAAGCGACCATCGGTCGGGCTGACCGCAAACTGCACGTTGGAGCCGCCGGTGTCCACGCCGATTTCGCGCAGAATCGCAAACGACGCGCTGCGCATGATTTGATATTCCTTGTCGGTCATCGTTTGCGCCGGCGCGACCGTGATCGAATCGCCGGTGTGAATTCCCATCGGATCAAGGTTTTCAATCGAACACACGATGATGCAGTTGTCGGCGTGGTCGCGCACGACTTCCATTTCAAACTCTTTCCAGCCGAGTAGCGATTCTTCGATCAGCAATTCGTGCGTCGGCGACAATTCCAATCCGCGCTGGCAGATTTCCTGAAACTCTTCGGGGTTGTACGCGACGCCGCCGCCGGTGCCGCCGAGCGTGAACGAGGGACGGATAATCACCGGATAGCCGCTACCCTGCGTCGCTTTTGCAATTTCGCGCTGCACTTCCTGCGCTTCTTGCAACGAATGCGCAATGCCGGAACGCGCCGATTGCAAACCGATTTTTTCCATCGCTTGCTTGAAGTGCGAACGGTCTTCGGCTTTGTCGATCGCGGTCGGCGATGCGCCGATCAATTCGCAGCCGTATTTTTCGAGCAAGCCGCGACGGTGCAAATCGAGCGCCGCGTTCAACGCCGTTTGCCCGCCCATCGTCGGCAAAATCGCGTCGGGCTTTTGCTCGGCCAAAATGCGTTCGAGCACTTCGACCGTGATCGGCTCGATGTACGTCACATCGGCCATTTCCGGATCGGTCATGATCGTCGCCGGATTGCTGTTCACCAGAATCACGCGATAGCCTTCTTCGCGCAACGCCTTGCACGCTTGCACGCCGGAGTAATCAAATTCACACGCCTGGCCGATGACGATCGGGCCGGCGCCAATAATCAGAATGCTGTGGAGGTCGGTTCTTTTGGGCATGAGAATCTCGGATCAGGCGTGCGCCATCAGGTCGATGAAATGTTCGATGAAGTGATCGAAGAGCGGTGAAATATCTTGCGGCCCGGGCGAGGCTTCGGGGTGTCCCTGAAAACAAAACGCCGGACGATCAGTGAAGGTCAAACCTTGCAGCGAGCCGTCAAACAGCGACACATGCGTCGTCTGCACATTCGCCGGCAACGTTTTGGCGTCAACGGCAAAGCCGTGATTTTGCGATGTGATGAACACCCGCTTGCTTTCAAGTTCCTGCACCGGATGATTGCCGCCGTGATGGCCGAATTTCATTTTGTACGTCGAAGCGCCCGCCGCCAGCGCCATGATTTGATGGCCGAGACAAATGCCGAAAGTCGGCTTGCCGCGCGCGAGCAACGTACGCACTGCTTCAATCGCGTAAACGCACGGAGCAGGATCGCCGGGGCCGTTCGACAAAAACACGCCGTCGGGCTTCATCGCCAGCACTTCGTCGGCGCCGGTCTGCGCGGGGACAACGGTCAACTTGCAACCGCGTGACGCCAGCAGCCGCAGAATGTTGCGCTTGACGCCAAAATCGTAAGCCACGACATGAAACCGCGGCGAAGCCATCTTCCCGTAACCCTTGTCCGGCACCCACGCGGTCTCGTCCCACGCATAGGGCTTTTTCGTCGAAACGACTTTCGCCAAATCCATACCGGCCAAGCCGTGAAACGCCCGCGCTTTTTCGAGCGCCGCCGCTGGCGTCGCATGAGCGCCGGCCATCACACACGCCGGCTGCGCGCCGCATTCGCGCAAATGCTGCGTCAGACTGCGGGTGTCGATGCCGGCGATGGCGACAACCTTGTGTTCCCGCAAATAATCGCCGAGCGTTTGCGTCATCCGAAAATTGGAAGCCCGCTTTGGAATATCCTTGACGACCAGCCCCGCCGCGTAAGGGCGATCGCTCTCGACATCTTCGGGATTGACGCCGACATTGCCGATGTGCGGATACGTCAGCGTCACGATTTGCTGCGCGTAACTCGGATCGGTCAGAATTTCCTGATAGCCGCTCATCGCGGTGTTGAAGACGACCTCGCCGACCGCTTCGCCGTCGGCGCCGACACTGACGCCCTCATAGATCGTGCCATCGGCCAACGCCAGCCAAGCCGGCGTCGAGGGCGGCAACAAAGAAGATTTTGAAGAAGACATGATACTTCGCTTTCGTAACGCACACCCGCTCGCCACCGCTCATCGGGTGAGGGCGTGAGCATAAGGGTGATTGGAAGGTGAGTATTGTAACCTTTGCCCTTATGTTGCTCAAGTTTTGCGTTTAGAGGGCGTTTTTCTGCGCTGCCAGCGACTTCCAGACCCGCGCTGCTTTCAGGAAAGGCAGTGGGTGCGGATTTCCGCCAGCGCTTGTGGATAGGTCGCTTCTTGGGCGTCAACGAATCGGGAGAGAGCGGACATGTGTCAGTCGAAGAAAAAGCAAGTGCAGAAATGAAATGAACGAAGCGACAAAGCCGCAGGACAGCGAAGGCTGGTTCCGCGCAGCGGAATGCGGGGAAGCCGCACAAATTTATTATTGCAAGTTTTCCCCCGCCCTTACGCGCCATTGGCCACTGTACAGGCTCTCAAGTCTCGAACGATTTGCTCGAAGCGATTCTCTTGCCGTCCAATCCATATCATCAGACGTTGATAAAGCCACTCCGGTTCGGCGCGAATTTGCCAACCGTTGATGCGCAGAAAAACGTCGCACGCGGCAAAAGCCGTGCGCTTGTTGCCGTCCACAAACGGATGATTGACAAGCAGGCTTTCCAGCAAAGCGGCAGCTTCTTCGATAACATCTTCGTAATAACCGCATTGCGGGCGAAACGCAGCCGCTTCCACTGCGCCCATGTCGCGGAGACCGGGCGCTCCGCCATACCGCTGCAAAAGCGCTTGATGCAGTGCCAAAATCTCCGTGGAAGTCAGGTAAATCCTCACTTGGCAAGCTCTCGATACAGAGAATCGTACTGAGCCAAGCTGTCGTGTAGCGCCGCCACAACGCGCCGACGCGGCGCTTGCCCCTGCTTCTGTTCAATATAGCCGCGCAACGCCTCGTCCACCAGCGCCTGCAACTGCCGGCCTTCCTGTCCGGCAATTTTGCGGAGCGCGGCCAAGACTTTGGGATCGGCCTGAGTGGCAAATTTGACCTTTTTTTGTTAAACCGTCGTTTGCATGGAAACCTCACTTTTTGAAATCTTATTTTATCATGAAGAATCAAGAAATGTCATGATGGTTTTTTGGTGAAGCTCGCTCAGAATGGGATTTGTCGATGGGTTAGTGCGGCTTCGCCACATTCCGCTGTACGGAACCAGTCTTCGACCTTGTCGCTGCGCTCTATCTATATCCTACACGCGCTGTTGTTGTGGATGGCAGAGGCGGGGGGTGGTGTTCTCCCGCTTGCGGGAGGGTGCCCGCCCTTCTCCCGCAAGTGCGCCAACTTGAACCGAAACCGCATTACGGCCGCGTAATGCGGTAGTGTCCCGTGATCGTGAAGCGGTACAAAACATCTTCTTCCTGTGTGCCGCGCCCGATGTTGTGAATGATGAGCGGCCTTTGGCCGGAAAAATCTTTGCGGTCGGAGACGATGCCGATGTGTTTTACCTGCGGCGTCAAATTCCAGGTCACGATATCGCCGGGTTGAAAAGTTTTGCCCGCGACCGCATAGCTCTGACGCTCGAAATAGCGTTGCAGATTGGGCACGCGACGGTGGTCAATGTTGGCGTCGGGCTTGCTCAGCCCGTAGTTCGGATAACGCTGAAAATTTTTCTGCATGTCCTCATGAATGCGCTGCTGCAAATCAATTCCCTGATGGCGCAAGGCGCGAATCACCACATCCGTGCAAACGCCGCTGGCGATGGGAACATCGCCCATCGGATACGAAATGCGGACGTAGGAAGGATCGTAAGAAAGCGTCTGCCCGATTTGCGCACGCGCATCCTGAACGAGACGCTCCGCTGAAAACCCTTCGGCCAGCGCGCTCGCGCCCGCAAACAACAACAAGATTGAGAGAATGGCGCGAAAGAAAAAGTTATTTTTCGACATGGTGGTGAGAAAAATCTGGCGGCAACTTATTGAAAACGGGCTGGCGGCGTTAAAGTAGTTTTGATTCAATCATACACATTCTTGCTCTACTGGCTCCCACCCTAACCCTCCCCCAAAGGGGGAGGGAATGTAGCTCCTTCCCCTCTGGGGGAAGGTTGGGATGGGGGCGGTGTATTCATTGAAATCAAAACAATCGAGTTGCCCGATGACGTGATATTTCTGATCCCTGATCCCTGCTACAACCACGCTCTCGCATTGCGAAACATTTGCAGCCACGGCGAAGCGCCGTCGTTTTTATGGTTCCACGCGCTTGGTCGCCACGACATCTGCGCGATGCGAAAAACGCGCTCAGGATGCGGCATCATGATGGTGAAGCGGCCATCTTCCGAGGTGAAAGCGGTCGCGCCCTCCGGCGAACCATTCGGATTGAACGGATAACATTCGGTCGCCCGTCCGCGATGATCGACGAAGCGCATGGCGACAAACGCGCGCGCCCTCGCCTGCTGCGCCGCATCGGCGTGCTCGCTGTAGCCTTCGCCGTGCGCCACCACGACCGGCAAACGGCTGCCGGCCATACCGCGAAACAACACCGACGGCGTTTCGACGATCTCGACCAGCGACAACCGCGCTTCAAACTGTTCGCTCAGATTGCGCACGAACGCCGGCCAATGCGCCGCGCCCGGAATCATCCCGCGCAACTGGCTCATCATCTGACAACCGTT